>REEN01000058.1 GCA_007695015.1 Marinilabiliales bacterium | reverse complement strand
GGGTTGACGGCCACCCTTGACATCTCCGAACCGGTGCCTTCAACGGGATAGTCATATTCCCATAACAGGTTACCGTCATAATCGAATATCTGGTTCTGGCAGTTCGTGTACCCCTTTGTGCCGTAGAGCCACTGACCGACATAGTTTGTGCAGCCGTTTATCTGCCTGCACATGCTTTGGTAGTGCCTGCCGTCATCAAATACGAAATCGATGCTGAAAAAGTCGAACTGATCGCCGGTGGGCCTGTGATGCCTGCCTCCAAATCCGGTTGCTTTGGCAGGGTACTTTTCAAAAAACCAGTTGAGCACATCTATCTGGTGTATGTGCTGCTCTACAATATGGTCGCCCGAGAGCCAGCACCAGTTGAGCCAGTTTCTCACCATAGCTTCCATATCGCTCCAGCCCGGCTGCCTGTTTACATGCCACAGTGCGCCGATATTGTAATAACAGTTGGCGGAGACCAGGTCGCCGATAGCACCGTTCTTTACCATGTCGAAAGCAGCGACATAATCTCTCATGTGCCTGTACTGGGTGCCCGCAACAACCGAAAGTCCTGCTGATTCAGCCATCTTACCCGTAGCCATTACCGACCTTGATCCCCAGGGGTCGACTGATACCGGTTTTTCAAGGAAACAGTGCTTTCTTGCCTGTACGGCGGCCTCAAAATGCAAGGGGCGGAAGTGTGGTGGTGCGGCACAGAGTATGATATCCACGCCGGAGTCTATAACCTGCTTGTAGGCATCAAATCCTGTAAAACAGTTCTCATCGGCAATCTCAACACCGTGACGCTCCCTGAGCCTCTCGCGACAGCTGTCTATCCTGTGTTGAAAAACGTCACCCAATGCTGTCAGTTCAAGGTTAGGCCCGGCATTGATGAAGTTGGAGGCTGCACCTGTGCCTCTGCCTCCGCACCCGATCAGTCCGGCCTTTAGCGGCGGCCCGTCAGGTGCGGTATCGGGGAACGCGGGGGTTCTGTATTCGGTCCTGCGGGAGGTGCAGGATGAGAGCAGGCTTCCTGCACCAAAGGCGCCAAGCATTGCCATTCCGGCTGTATTGCTTATAAACCTGCGCCTTGACGGTGATTTGTGGTTATGGTCCATCTGTCTGGCATTTGTTCAGATGCGAAATATATCGAATTAACAGGAAATAATATGGAATATATTCAGGTATTTTGTAATTTGACCCTCATAAGATGCCTTACCGGCAGCACAAACATAATAAATAAAAAACTGCAATTATGTCAAAGTCAAGACGCAACTTTATTAAAAATCTGGCAATCGCAGGAGCAGCCGTTACTGCCGCTTCATGCAGGGAACTTTCAACCGCCGGTGAAAAAAAGGAGGACGGCCACCCCCGCGGGTATTCAAATCTTATTGGCGTTTCAACCTATTCATTCTGGCATTTCGACCGTACAAGGGAAGATGCCACAGTTGAGAACTGTATTGAACGTTCAGCAAGAATGGGTGCTGACGGAGTGGAAATACTTAAAGTGCAGATGAGCAGTGAAGACAATGCATATCTTCAGAAGCTGAAAAGGATTGCTTTGCATGCCGGACAACCCCTGATGGGTCTTTCCACTCACCAGGATTTTGTTTCGCCCGAAAAAGATGTACGTGACCAGAATATTGAACGAACAAGGAAACAGATTGATATTGCGCACAGGCTTGGTATTCCCACGATCAGGATCAATACAGGGCGCTGGGGAACAATACGATCGTTCGACGACCTGATGGCGAACAAGGGTATTGAACCTGTTCTGGAGGGATACACCGACGAAGAGGGCTTTGGATGGGTTATCGACTCTATTGAGCAGCTTCTGCCTATGGCAGAGGAGTATGGTGTAGTTCTCGGACTTGAAAACCATTGGGGACTGGGTCGCACTGCTAAGGGAGTGATGAGAATTGTGAACGAAATTGATTCTCCCTGGTTGCAGGTTACAGCAGATACGGGAAACTTTTTCGACGACAAATATGAGCAGTTTGACATGATAGCCGAAAAAGCTGTACTCGTACAGGCAAAAACCTATTACGGCGGTGGTAACTGGTACACGCTTGACCTGGATTACAACATCTATGCTGAAATACTGCGCAAGCACAATTACAGGGGGTATATATCTCTTGAATTTGAAGGGCAGGAGGATCCTGAAACAGCTGTTCCGAAAAGCATTGAGATGCTCAGGAAAGCGTTCGGATGATCTGAATCCACCGGTTCGTGTTGTTATGTAGCCGGGCTGACTCTATGAAGATACCGGTTCGTGTTGTTATGTAGCCGGGCTGACTATATGAAGCTTCTGTGAAATAGAATTGGAAGTTGATACGTTTATTTATAACTTGCCTTAATATTTTAATATAAAATCTTTCGCCATGAAGGATATAGAGAGTTCGACCAGTGTCAGCCACCCTTATCCCGGTGTCATTGCCATTTCACTGTGTTTTGCAGTCTTTTTCGTTATTACTGTTGAGGCACAGATCGCGGAGGCAGGGTATTTAAAAACTGTTACGGGGAGTACAGCTGCGACAATTTCTGAGGATGCTGTTACAGTATCTGATGATGATCTGTGTTCGATCAATGCTATAAGAAGGTTCCTGGCAAGGAACATCACCTATCCAAAAGCTGCTGCCGAAGAGGGTCAGGCCGGCACGGTTGAGCTGTATGCCAGGATAAGCAATAACGGCAGGGTGAATGAAATACTCGAACTCCAGCCGGTACGAGATTACATTGAACTTGATGAGATAGTTGTAGTCACTTATGCTCCCGAAGGTATCCGGATCTGCCAATCGGCAAGGCACACGGCTCTGATCGAAGAGAGCCGCAGGGCCGTAATGTCCATGCCGAGATGTGATATACAGGAGATATTCGGGCAGACACTCAAGTTCACCTTCAGGTTTGTGCTTCAGCAGCCCTAACCTTCATTGATCCGGGAAATATTACACGACCGGCTCCCGGCCGGTCGCGTGATAAGCAATTCCATAGTTGTACGATCTGCCCGTGCTATTCGCAGGGACCTGGTCCCGGGAAGATCAGCTCTCTTTCGGTTTTCCCACGCTGCCAATGAACAGTGATATCAGAACAAGTATGCCGGCCATAACTGCCGCTATCATAAGGCTTTGCTGAACAGTTGCATCAACACTCAGATTACCTATGATATTGGGTACAAAGGTGCCTCCAAGAAGCCCTACCGAGAACATGATTCCGAAAATACTTCCGTAAAGGCTGGGGTTGAATTTCCCGAATGTAACACCGACAATAGTGGGGAAGATGGGTGCAAATGCCAGTCCGGCCAGAATTACCGCAAATATTCCCAGTGCAGGACTTTTCGCTGCTACCATCAACAGGATTGCCCCCAGGGAAACCACCGACATGACCACTATCACCTTTCCACCTATTGCCGTAAGGTTTTTGATTGTTGACGTAAGGAAACGGCCTGCCATCATAGACACACCAAACAGGCTCAGGACTATACCCGATTTTGCTGACACTCCGGTGACTCCGGCGTCAGAATAAAGCTCGTTCATCAGTGACCGTATCCAGGTTCCCATTGATATTTCCAGGGAGATATAGCAGAAGAGCGCAATAGCGGCAATAATAACCGCGGGTTTTACCAGTACCTTGAAAGCCATGGTAAATTCAAACCCGATGGAAACTTTAGGATAAGTTGCAGATAACGAAAAAATCAGGAATATCAACATAAAGACGGCAAGGACTATAAGTGCGGCATTGTAACTCATACCCAGGGAATCAAACATGAAAACTATAAGAAGGGGGGTGACTATGTATCCAAGTCCGAAAAATGCATTGCCGAAATTGCTGGCACGCGCCGGGTCATTGCCCTGGAAGAGCACGACCGGTATAAGGGTATTTCCTACGGTGTTAAGCGACATCGCACCGAAACCCATCAGTATACATGCGAAAAGTGCAAAACCGAAACTGGTTGCAAAGGAGAGAAGAAGCATGCTGAGAGCAGTAACAACAAACCCGAAAAAAGCCACCGGTTTGTATCCGATCTTGTCGACCATCGGTCCGACAAACAGCTGGACAATACAACTGGTAAGGAACATCCCAAGCACCAGCGTGCCGAACTGTCCCTCGTTAATGCCCAGGTGAGTCATCAGTTCGGTGGATACCGAACCCAGTATGATAAAACAAATTGCCAGGGTAAAAACAGCCATGAGCGCTACTATTGCTGCTCCTTTGTGATTCTGGTTTTCCATTTTTTTAAGGTTTAGGTTATTTGGTTAAGGATTTTCAGTGCAATCATGCCGTTACAGACGGTTTCAAATTTATGGTATCTGCCGGTCAATTGCAACCCCACCGATGAATTGTTTTGTAAAATCAGGAATCCGCCATACCGGCCGCGACATCTCAGCGATTATGCTTCAGGTCGTTGAGTGTTATTATTTTTATATCATCGGGGCCAAGTGGCTGTGATGTATAAATCTCAACTGTTGCATTCCTGCCGGGCAGGAGGTCGAAAAAGTTGCTGCTGAATGTTGCATCAGGATCTTCGGTCTGCAGATAAACGTTCCTGGCCAGCATATCGCTAGAAAGGTCAACAGTGTAGCTCCCCTGGCCGGCTGTAAGGTTAATTGAGACCTGTGCATCGGGAAGCTCCTGGTACCTGGGCGCAGTAAAGTAAAGAGTGTTGGCGGCAACAACCCCTGCCGCTGACAGCAGATCAGCCGTCAAAACTATACTGCCGGGCCGGTCGCCGGCCGGCAATGATGGCTCTGCGACGGAGTGAACAAGAGTCGCTGTGTTTGCCGGTATGCTGACCTCTACCGTTTCGCTCCACAATTCGTTTCCTGAAAAATCGATAAGCGACAGCATCAGCTCTGCCTCGAAGGGTTCAAGCCTGTCTGATACCACGTAGATATTGATATTGTCTTCTTCGATAACGGGCGAAACGATAACCTCCTCATATGCATCCCTTACAGCGTAGTGAGAAGCTTTCCAGCGGTTGTGGTAATCGACGGTAGACCATGAGACGGTAGGCCAGCAATCGTTTAGCTGCCAGTAAAGTGTGCCCATGCAATGGGGCATTGCCCTCCTGTGCGACTCTATGGCGGTGCGGTATCCCTTAGCCTGCAGCAACTGGCTGACATACGTAAAATCTTTAAAGCTTTCAGGTACCCTGTAGTACATCTCCATGTACCACCTGATCATGTCGTTGCCGTCAAAACCGGGCGCCAGCCATGACATGTCGCTCCGTTGCCTGTGCCTCATAACTTCCGAGTCGATGTCATGGTCTTCGGGCAGGGTGAAGCTTTCGATTGTATGCATTCCCGGAAATGCCTGCATGCCCCACTCGCTGACGAAGCGGGGTACGTTATTACCATAGTTTGAGAACGGCTGTTGTCCGAACCATACGGTCCAGTCATGCTCATCACCCGACCTACGGTCAGCCAGAGTATTGCCGACCGACGAGGGGGAGGAGGACCAGTAGTCGTTTTTGGGATCAAGTTCAGAAACCACACCAGGAAGTATTTCGTGGAAGATGCGCTCGTAGGTGCGCCACATGAAATCCCTCTGCTCAGGCGTGTACAGGTCCTGCCATCCCCAATGGTGCCAGCCGTGCAGATTCTCGTTATTGCCGCACCAGAGGGCTATGGAGGTGCGGTTCCTCAGCCTTCGCACGTTGTATTCGGCTTCTCTTTTGATGTTCTCAAGGTGGGCCTCGTCGCCGGGCTGCAGGTTGCAGGCAAACATGAAATCCTGCCACACCAGTAGTCCGTTACGGTCGCACAGCTCATAGAAATAGTCCTCCTCGTAAATGGCGCCGCCCCAGACCCTGAGCATGTTCATGTTAGCACTCAAAGCATTTTCAATCAGGTTTTCATACATTTCATCAGTCGTACGCGGAGTAAGCGTTTCGGAGGGTATGATGTTGGCTCCTTTCATAAAGACAGGGACCCCGTTTACCTCGAAGTGGAATGAGTGGCCGGTTTCATCAGGCTCCTGTACCAGCTTAACAGTGCGTACCCCGTAGTCGATATCGTATCTGCTGATTAACTTTCCATCCTTTTCCAGCCTGAAGCTTAGATCGTAGAGGTAAGGTTCTCCAAGGCCGTTTGTCCACCACAAACGGGGATTGTCGATTTCAATGCCCAGCCCTGCTTCGTTGTGCCCGGGCTGTGCTGCAATAGCATTGGTAATGCCGGAGTGTTTCCCGTTTATGTAGAGCGAGAGGACGTACTCTTCCCCGGTAAGGGAATAAATCTCAACACCTGCAGAAACCACGGCCCTGTCATTGCCGGCCACGGTAGTCTCAAGATAGAGGTCTGATATCCTGGCGCTGTTCCATGCTGTGAGCCTGACGGGCCGCCATATTCCGGAGGTGACAAGCCGCGGCCCCCAGTCCCATCCGTAATGGAAAGGGGCCTTGCGTGTAAAAACACTGGTTTGACTGCCACGTGGCGCCTGCTCATTGGTGGCGGGGATATGGTAGTCGACCTGCTGAAGCTTTTCCATACCCACCCTTACGGGGGAAAGGAACAGTATACGCAGCTCGTTTTCACCCTCAATCAACAACTCCCGGCAGCTGATACGGTGGCCCACGAACATATTGTCTGAAGTCAATATGTGATGGCCGTTCAGGTAAACATTGGCATAGGTGTCAAGTCCGTGAAACTCCAGCTCGGCAACATCCCTTTCGAGCATTCCGGCATCCACCATAAAAGTGGTAAGGTACTCCCAGTCTGCCTCCTCTATCCACTGCGCATCATCTTCATTTGTACGCCAGAAAAAATCATCGATAATACCGTTTGCCAGCAGGTCGGTATGAACGGTGCCCGGCACTTCTGCAGGGAGCCAATCGCTGGTGCCGGACTGCCTGAACTGCCAGTTATCTTCGATATTTATGATCATTGGAAGGTCCTCTACCGTGGCCGGAGTACAGGACAGGATAAAAGCCGGAACCAGTGCAAGGATAATTATCCTGATGGTCAATATGTGTCTTGTCATAATTGCTGATTTTAAAATTTTTGATTGCCGGATTAAACCGGAGCTGGCATTATGGTGGTGGTTGCAATGCAAATATGCAAAAAATATTTTCCACTGTGGTCAGACGAATGCGCAGTAATTAATTGCAGGCATAAGCATAAATAAAAGTATAAATATATTATATTGCGTATGAATAGGTTTTAACTGTCATTTTGCGAAACCTGCCCCATGATCTATATATCGCTGCTGAATAATATTACACTGCTTGTAACACTGAGTGTTATCCATTCATTGTTATTAAGATATCTTGGCCCTGGATCTAAGAGGTTCAGGGCCCTGTCAGGAACCCTTTTTGGGCTCGTGGCTGTAACAGGCATGCTAAACTCAGTTGAGCTTCAACCGGGAGTCATTTTTGACGGGAGGTCGATTATCCTTGTTACAGCCGGTGTATTTGGCGGACCTGTGCCGGTTATAATTGCAATGCTTATAAGCTCATCCTACAGGATATTCCTGGGTGGTGCAGGCACCCTGATGGGGGTGCTGGTGATCATACAGTCCGGATTTATGGGTCTGCTTTTCAATTACCTCAGAAAGAAGCTGGGATGGTCTCCAGGGTTAGTTCATTATTTTGTCCTGGCCCTGGTTGTTCATGTGAATATGCTAATACTGGCAGTTTTCCTTCCGGGGCAGATCGCTTCAGAAGTGATACCGGTTATTGGAATGCCTGTTCTAACCATCTATCCGGTTGCCACCCTTTTGCTTTTTATCCTTTTTGCCAGGCAGGAGCAGTACCGCAAAATGGTTGCCAGGCTATCCGACAGAGAGGCGGCACTTATGGAGGCCAATAAGATTGCCGGCATGGGCAGATGGGAACACGATCTGTCAACCGGTCGCCTTGAATGGTCGGATACGATATTCGATATTTTTGAAATAGACAAAGGTAAGTTCGGGGCCTCCTATGATGCATTTATTGAGGCGGTTCATCCGGAGGACAGGAGTGCCGTAGATACTGCATACCACAGATCACTGGAGACCAGAAAACCATATGAAATCGAACACCGGCTGCTTATGAAAGACGGCCGGGTAAAATTTGTCCTTGAAAGATGCCGGACAAGCTACAACGATGAGGGAAGTCCCGTTAAGTCAGTTGGCATAGTGCAGGATATTACTTACCGGGAAGAGGCGAGAATGGCTCTCGAAGAATCAAGAAAGATGCTCCGGCTTATAATAGATTCCATTCCTATCCGGGTCTTCTGGAAGGATAACAACAGCCGCTACCTTGGATGCAACATTCCTTTTGCCCGGGATGCCGGTTTTGACAGTCCCGACGAACTTGCCGGCCTGGATGATTACCAGATGGGCTGGATTGACCAGGCTGAGCTTTACCGTCGCGATGACAGGATGGTTATGGAGACGGGAAAACCCAAACTGAATTATGAAGAACCGCAAACAACGCCTGACGGAGGCAGGATATGGCTGAAAACCAACAAGGTTCCTCTCACAGATATTAATGGCGATATAATAGGCGTTCTGGGTACATACGAGGATATTACCCCGGGAAAAAAGATGGAGCAGGAGCTGATCAATGCCAGGGACCGGGCAGAGGAGAGTGACAGGCTGAAGACGGCATTCCTGAATAATCTTTCTCATGAGATCCGTACTCCGCTTAATGCCATTGTTGGGTTCAGCGAACTTCTTGACAGGGAAGAAACGGACAAGAAGGACATTGAGAAATATGCAGGAATTATACAACACAGCAGCAGCCAGCTTCTGGCAATAATTGACGATATTTTTGATATTGCTGCCATCGAGGCCGGACAGGTAAGGTTATTATTCAAAAAGACCGGTATCAGAACACTGCTTACCCGCATTATTGAACAGTATCAGATACAGGCCTTAGAGAATAACAATAACCTGTCACTTGATATTGAACTAACCGGAAGTGATCAGTATTTAATGACTGATGAGACAAAGCTGAACCAGATCATCTGCAACCTGTTAAATAATGCATTGAAATTTACCCGTAACGGAAAAATTGTGGTTGCCTGCAGGGGAGAGATGGATCAATTAAGGTTATCGGTGAGTGATACCGGAGTTGGAATACCCGAAGAACTGCATGGGGTAATCTTTGACCGCTTCAGGCAGGGCACAAAAGATGCAACCGGCGAATACGGTGGCAGCGGACTTGGACTGTTCATTGCGAAATCTTATGCGGAATTACTGGGAGGCACCATAGATCTTGAATCATCACCGGGGGAAGGTTCTGTTTTTATTGTCACAATACCTTTAAAGCAACCTGACAGTGCGGCTTACACTGAATAGCAGGAAAACTCCGGGAGTAAAGAAACATTGTTTTTGTTCCCGATGAATATTTCTCAATAAGTACCAAACCGGCATATATATTAGTTCTGCCCGGTTTGTATTTACCATTATTTGAACAAAGCTTTCTTTGTTGTGTTTAAGGTTTGTATTACTTCAAATTAACAAAAAAATGTCAAAAAAAGTATTGGTCATAGGGGCTGGTTTTGCCGGGTTATCAGCTGCATCAGTTCTTGCAAATGCGGGGTTTTCGGTTACTGTGATTGAAAAGAACAGCATTCCCGGCGGCCGTGCAAGGAATTATGAGGAAAATGGATTTTTATATGACATGGGACCGAGCTGGTACTGGCTTCCTGATGTTTTTGAAAGGTTTTTCGGTCTTTTCGGTAAACAGGCGTCCGATTATTACAAGCTTCTCAGGCTTGATCCATCCTACAGGGTTTTTTACAGTAAAGACGAGATAGTCGATGTGCCGGCGGGACGGGACAATGTGATCGGACTTTTTGAGAGCATTGAAAAGGGAAGCGGGGTAAAACTTGACAGGTTCCTTAAGGAGGCTGAATACAAATACCGGGTAGGGATGACCCGCCTGGTGTACAAACCTGCAAAATCGATCTTTGAATATGTAGAGTGGGAGGTTGTAAAGGGGGTATTCAAACTTGATCTGCTCAGATCATTTCATAGTTACGTCAGGAAAAACTTCAAAGATCCACGCCTATGGCCGCTGCTTGAGTTTCCGGTAATATTTCTGGGTGCCACTCCAAAAAAGACACCTGCCCTTTACAGTCTGATGAATTACGCTGATATGGGACTTGGAACTTGGTATCCGATGGGAGGTATGTACGAGGTGGTGAAAGGTTTTGAGAAGCTTGCACGTTCACTTGGTGTTGAATTTCTTTATAACAAGCCGGTTGAAAAAATTATTGTAAAAAATGGCAGAGCCACCGGTGTTCAAGCAGGCGGGGAGCTTTACAGCGGCGATTATATTGTGGGCGCGGCTGACTATCATCATATTGAGCACTCACTGCTTCCTGATGGCATGGAAAAGTACAGTGAAAAATACTGGAACAGCAGGGAAATGGCACCTTCATCTTTGCTTTTCTATATCGGTCTTGACCGTAAATATGAGAACCTTATTCATCATAACCTCATGTTTGATGAGGATTTCCAGGTTCATTCAAGCGAAATTTTTGAGCAAAAGAAATGGCCCTCCAAACCGCTTCTGTATACCTCGGTAACATCAAAGACAGACCCTTCAGTTGCTCCTGAGGGTAAAGAAAACCTGGTGGTGCTGATACCTGTGGCTTCAGGCCTGGCGGACAAAGATGAAACGAGGGAAAACTATTACAATATTGTCATGGACCGGCTGGAACATTTGACTGGTGAACCTATGAGGAACCATGTTATTCTCAGAAAAAGTTATGCACATAAGGATTTTGCCGCCGATTACAACGCCTATAAAGGAAATGCTTACGGGCTTGGAAACACCCTGATGCAAACGGCTGTTCTCAAACCCAGTCTTTTATCCGGAAAAGTAAGGAATCTGGTTTATGCCGGACAACTGACGACACCGGGTCCCGGTGTGCCTCCCACCATTATCAGCGGTGAGGTTGCTGCCGGCGAAATTATTAAAATGCGAGGAAAATGAAGGAACTTTACGACAAAGTATCATTCAGGGCCAGCAAAATGACCACTATTGCATACAGCACCTCCTTCAGCCTTGGAATAAGGGTCTTCGACAGGAAGTTTCATGATCCTGTATATGGAATATACGGATTTGTAAGACTGGCAGACGAAATTGTTGATACATTTCATGCATATGACAAGGAGAGACTGCTTAAGGATTTCAGGAAAGACACACATCAGGCTATAAGCGATGGTATTAGCCTTAATCCGGTACTCAACAGTTTTCAGCATGTTGTAAACAAGTACGGGATTGAGAGAGACCTTGTCGATACTTTTCTGAACAGTATGGAGATGGACCTTGAAAAAAGATCATATGACAACAGTGGTTATGAAAGGTATATACTTGGATCGGCCGAAGTTGTCGGACTTATGTGCCTGCGGGTTTTTCTTGAGGGAGATGATGGTAAATACCAGGAACTGAAGCCCCATGCCATGAGCCTTGGCTCGGCCTTCCAGAAGATCAATTTTCTGAGGGATCTCCATGCTGATTACAGTACACTGGGCCGGACCTACTTTCCCGGAGTTGACCTTGAGAATTTCAGTGAAACAGACAGAATAAGGATCGAAGAGGACATTGAAAGGGATTTCAGGCATGGTTACGACGGTATCAAAAAGCTTCCCTCATCAGCAAAAAGGGGTGTTTATATAGCATATATATATTATTACAGTCTTTTCAAAAAGATCAGGAAAACCCCGACAACCGCTCTGCTGAAAAAGAGGGTCAGAATTCCTGACTCAAAGAAATACTGGCTGTTGGTTTTATCATATTTCAAATTAAACTGATCTACCCTGATGACGAAAGAGAAAGTGGTATTAGTTGATGAAAATGACATGGAAACAGGTACCATGGAAAAGATTGAGGCTCATAAAAAAGGTGTGTTGCACAGAGCGTTCTCGGTTTTCGTGGTTAACAGCAGGGGGGAACTGCTGCTTCAGAGAAGGGCTGCAGCCAAATATCATTCTCCGGGTTTGTGGACCAATACCTGTTGCAGTCACCCGCGGCACGGAGAAGATGTGCAAGCAGCTGCAAAAAGAAGGTTGTACGAGGAGATGGGGATGGATGGACAGCTCCATAAGTCCTTTTCGTTTATCTACAGGGCGGAGTTTGACAATGGTCTTACTGAACATGAATTCGACCATGTTTTAATAGGTATCAGCGATGAGGAACCGCGGCCGGACCGGGATGAGGTAGATGAGTTCATTTATGCAGACCTGGATGAGCTTGACGACGACATGAAAGATAACCCCGGCAAATACACTGTGTGGTTCCTGATTGCATATCCCAGGGTAAAAGAAAAACTGAGAGAGCTGGTAAAAAAATAACAACAATCATGTACACATATCTGCTGATAAATATTTTCGCAATCCTTTTTCCTTTTGTTATAAGCTTTGACAAACGGAATTATTTCTTTGCCAGGTGGAAATTTCTGTTTCCTGCAATAGCGATTACCGGACTGTTTTTTATTTTATGGGACATGCTTTTTACAGGCATGGGGATCTGGGGGTTTAACCCAAGATATCTTACAGGCATATATATAGTAAATCTCCCGTTGGAAGAGGTGTTGTTTTTTATTACGATCCCCTTTGCCTGTGTGTTTACATATGACACCCTGAAGTACTTTGTAAAACGGGACCTGCCGGCAAAATACTCCAGGCCGGTTTCATTTGTACTTGCAGCGGGCCTTCTCATTATTGCTGTTTTCAATCTTTCAAAGTTATATACTTCGGTCACCTTTATACTTGCTGCCACATTTATATTATATCATGAACTTGTACTCAAATCTCCCTACATGGGAAGATTCTACCTGTCTTATGCAATATTGTTGTTGCCGTTCCTTATTATCAACGGGATATTGACAGGTTCCTTTATTGAAGAGCAGGTGGTGTGGTACGATAACAACCATAACCTGTCGCTCAGGATATTCACAATTCCGGTTGAAGATGTAATCTACGGACTTTTCCTTGTTCTTATGAATGTTACTTTCTTTGAGTATTTCCGGAGGAGGATTAAGCCTGAAAGTCATGTCATTCAAGAATCTCGATCATGAGTATGTCTTTTGTGCGTTCGGTGATCCTGAACCTGTCATCCAGCCTGTGGCCTGCAATCCAGACTATCCTTGACCCGGAGGCAAGTATCCAGACTCTCTCTTTTTGAGCTATGGAAAACTTGTTATCTATAAAGAAATCACTCAGTTTTTTCAACCCACCCATGCCAAGGGGCTGAAAATAGTCGCCCTTCTGCCACTTTCTGAGCAGAAGCGGATAATGGAGCATGCCTGCATCAACACAGGCAATATTTCTGTCAGCCGGTATTTTAAAACCCGGTTGATGCCTGTGTTTTGAAATTCTCATATTGAGCGGCTCACTGAGTGTAGTTGAATCTTCATCAATATAGTACCGGGTAAGTCCGTGTACGGGGAGAGCTGTAATTATAAGGTGCTCCCTGTCTCTTATCAACCGGTGTGTCGGTGAATAGAACTGTTTTCCTGAAGTTCCGCCCTGCATCGCAACCAGTATATCCTCGGTGACTTCCCTGGGGAAATTCCATCTTTTGAGGAACCCATACAGATATGCCGGCAGGGGATGGAGGCCGGACAACGAATTAATACTTACAATATAATCATTGCCTTGACTCTCAAACAGGTATGAAAACTTATTCTCAATAGTTTCCGAAAAAATAGCATCAGCTTCTTTGAGCCGGCCGGCAGTATCATATATGTTGCCGATGAAGCCTGGAGATATTTTTTCAAATTCCGGAATTATTGCATGCCTGACATAGTTCCGTAAATACTTTGTTTCATAATTACTGGAATCTTCCCTGTGGAGGATATTATGATGTGATGCATATTCTGATATGGATTTTCTGTCTGCAAATAGAAGGGGCCTTACAATACTGCCTGTTTTGGGCCTGATCCCTGTCAACCCCCTGAGGCCTGTACCCCTCAAGAGGTTAATTAAAAAGGTTTCGGCAACGTCATTCTTGTTATGGGCAATTGCAACGTACCTGCAGTCCAGGTCACCCAGGAGTTTTAAGAACCATTCATACCTCAGCTCTCGTGCTGCCATCTGAAGCGATATCCCCTTTTCTGCTGCATATTCTTTTGTGTTAAAAGCGCCGGGAATAAACCGTATGTTTTGCCGGCGGCATTCGCTTTCAACAAAAATCTGATCTTCATCTGATTCCGCCCCCCTTAGTTTGAAATTGCAATGTGCTGCGTATACATCCAATCCTGCACTTGTCATAAGATGCAGCATGACCATCGAATCAATCCCACCGCTGAGCCCAAGCAGGATCCTGTCATCATGTGTGAAAAGATCGTTGGTTTTTATAAAATCCTGAAACAACTCATCCATTGGCCGGCATGTTTAAAATGCAAGATAAAAAATACTGAAACTAAATACACACTGGTTTGGAATGATTTATGTGCTGCATTGTGGCTCACTTTCCATATCAGCCAACAGGTCGCAGCCAAAGTTCCTGAAATCTTCATTTTTGCCGTTCAAAAGATTTACAGCAAATCCCTGAAGGCTTCCTCCTGTTGTCTTGTGGTAATCCATATAGCATCTGATGATCTCTTTTTGCAGTACCTTATTTTGCTGCGCCATAGTTTCATAGAAATCGCGTGTATAATTGTATCTCTTTTCATGCTTTGCAATAAGATCAACCGGCATCCAGTTCTGCTGTGTAAACCTTCTGAACCTTAAGTCCAAATTTTTCAGCACTTTCCCGGGAAGTTCGGCAAAAGTGATGCCACGCAGGAGATATATTTCAGCATAGCGAAGAATCCCTGCAGGTCCGTAGGCATCAAGATCATCACACAGGGAGACTATTATTGGAATGCCGGGCACCAAGCCGCTCTCGCCCGTTTCAAGAATCTCTTTTTTGTCATGCTGCTCGACGGCTGAAACAGCCATTGCAGTATCTGCCGGGAAAGCGCACCGGTTCCGGTCCAGGAACCTTTTGAGTATTATAGCACTTTCTGAACCGTGATCTTCACTCAATGTAACGGTAAGGCCTGTGTCATGAAAGAATACGGCAAGCATCAGCTGCTCGATGTCATTTCTGTTAAACTCCCTTAGTCCATGAGGCAGCATAGTTATCATCTCTTTTGTATAGTGCCATACTCTCAGATGGTGGTCATGGTCATGGGAGGGCAGTTTCTGCCCTTTAAACAGATTCATGCAGTAGCTGTAGAGAGTTGTGAGATGAAGCTCCTCTGCACTTTTTATGATTATTGTTATCCTGTTATCCATATATAAAAAAATGGCAGAAAAGCGTGCTTCCCTGCCATAATCACATAATCAATTATCATCTGATGCTCATCAGTTGACACCCTCTTTTGCAAGTATATCTTTTGCCATATCAAGTATAGTGGTGTCATCCAATACAACTATTCCTCCGTTGGGTCCTTTTTCAAGATGTATGCCGACTGTTTCTCCCTCATCGTAATTTGCTCCTCCAAAGTAGTTCCTGACTGTTTCTACGCTAAGGTTGAGCTCATCAGCTATTTTTCTCATGCTTCCGTCCGGCAAACTGTCCTTGATCTTCCGTAGTTCATTGAATGTTATTGTCATATCACGTTATTATGTGGGTTAGTAATGTTGAAATCCTGTCTTAAAAGTAATGAATTTTGCCGGGATAAAATAATGTTTTCAATAAAAAGGACCCCAGGGTTATATTTCCTTTACCACGTATATCTGCCCTGTTTCAAATTTAACTACTTTGACTTTTTCTCCTTTATCTATGAAACCAACGAGCGATTTTGCATCATATTGTTCAGACTCGACCTCAACCCTGCCTGAAGGTCGTAAAGAAGTTGACGCGGTTCCCTGTTTACCAACAAGTTCACGGGATTTATTGTCAACACCTATATATCCCTGCTCTTTGTCCTGAATTGAACTCAGCACAAGATGAGAGAAGACGGTCGTGTCAAGAAGTCTCCGGCTGACAGAAATTGATGTAACAAGTGCAACAAATGAACTGAATATAACGAGCAGCAAAGACCTGATAAAAGGCCTGAGACCTGCTCCTTCGAACTCCCAGACGATATTGTCGATCATAGCAAGGGTGAGTCCGGTTACCATCAGCACCAGGCCAGCTATACCTGCCACCCCGAAACCGGGTATGGCAAAAATCTCAATTGCAAGCAGGATAACTCCTATTATGAAAAGGGCTATTTCCCAGTTTTGTGCTATACCTTCTAAATACAGCGGGGCAAAGTAAAGGATAGCTGCCAGAAACGCCATTCCGAGGGGGAACCCAATGCCCGGTGTCTGCAGCTCAAAATAGAGTCCCCCGATAATTATCATAATAAGTATACTTTGAAATACAGGGTGGATAAGGAAACCGATAACGGATTCCATGGCAGTCAGTTCATATTCAATGATCTCATAATTTTCAATCCCTGCTTTTTGGAGGACTTCACTTATGGTAGAGGCAATTCCTTCACAATAACCTGCCTCAATAGCTTCTTCGGCAGTGAGGGTAAGCACTTTGCCTGTATCTATAATGTTTGGTATGTAGACAGAAGGGTCAACCATGGCTTCGGCAATTACCGGATCCCGGCGCCACTTGACTATGGTGTCGGACTCAGTTATCAGGGTGTCCCTTCCGTGCGATTCGGCTGTGGCGCGCATTGCAGACCGCATAAAAGACTGAAACTTATCGGGTACCTCCGCACCGGTGGCATCAACAACAGTCGCCGCCCCGATACTTGATCCGGATCGCATATATATCTCCTGCGCGGCTATTGCTATGAGTGCGCCGGCAGATATGGCGTTGTTATCTATGAAGACAATCACCGGTATATCAGTGTTCAGTATTTTGGTCCTTATTGAATCGGCAGCCTGTACCAGGCCTCCGTAAGTGTTCATATGGATCAGGATATAGTCGGCCTGAAGCTCTTCAGCCTCGGTGAATGCCTGCTGTGTCTGCCTCCATAATGCAGGCATGACCTCAGTTCTCATATCGAACTTGTATACAAGCTTCCTCTCTTCAGCTTCTTCAGTACCGGCAAATGATACCGACTGTGCTGCAATCAGAAGGATGGTGAAACATTTCAGCATTTTGCGGGATATGGTCATTTCTTTGTATTTATAATTATCTCTTTTGCCTGATATATACGAATACAAAAATACTACAAATTACCGATCAAATCATATTGCGGACTGAACTCAGTATAAGTCTTTATTTTTTTTAACTTTGCCCGGAACAATAATAAGACAGTAGCTTATGGATATCGGACGACTTTCTGCATTATCACCCGTTGATGGAAGATATCGCCAGCAGGCTGATGAGCTTGCTGTCTTTTTTTCTGAGTATGCCCTGATCAGATACCGTATTTATGTTGAAGTGGAATATTTTATTGCACTTACTGATATTCCTCTGCCGCAGCTTAAAGATATAAAGACCGGTGACAAGGAAAATATACGAAAGATATATGATGAATTCAAGCTTGAGGATGCTCTGAGGGTGAAAGAGGCAGAAAAGATTACCAATCATGACATCAAGGCGGTTGAGTATTATATCAAAGATGCTTTCAGGGAGTGCGGACTTGACCGGTATGTTGAGTTTGTACACTTCGGTCTTACCAGCCAGGATATAAACAATACTGCAATACCCCTGTCGGTCAGAGATGCATTGCGTGAGGTTTATTATCCTGTTATAGAAACTCTTATTGATAAGCTAAAGCAGGCAGAGATTGAATGGTCGGATGTACCCATGCTTGCGCGGACGCATGGTCAGCCTGCATCACCCACCAGACTTGGTAAGGAGATAAGGGTTTTCAATGAACGGATTGTCAAACAGGCTGCTTTGCTGAGAGAGATTCCATGTTCTGCCAAGTTTGGGGGAGCAACCGGGAATTTTAATGCCCATTATGCTGCATATCCCGGGGTGGACTGGATCGGTTTTGCGAACCAGTTTGTAAATGGGAAACTTGGACTGGACCGTTCGCAGGTTACTACACAGATCGAGCATTATGATAATCTTGCCGCCATTTTTGATAACCTGAAACGAATTAACACGATACTGGTTGATCTTTGCAGGGACTTCTGGAGTTACATATCGATGGATTATTTCAGCCAGGAGATCCGGGCAGAAGAGGTTGGGTCGTCAGCAATGCCCCATAAGGTCAATCCGATTGATTTTGAAAATGCCGAAGGCAATCTGGGTATAGCAAATGCGGTTTTTGAACATCTTTCTGCCAAGCTGCCGATCTCACGGCTGCAGAGGGATCTGACCGATTCGACCGTATTACGGAATGTAGGAGTGCCGTTGGCACATACAGTGATTGCTATAAAAGCTATTATGCGCGGGCTGAATAAATTGTCACTGAACATGGTTGCTATAGAGGCTGACCTTCAGAACAACTGGATGGTAATAGCAGAAGGCGTTCAGACAATACTGCGCCGGGAGGGATACCCCGAGCCATATGAGGCACTTAAAAAGCTTACCCGACAGGATTCGAAGATCACAGAGGCAGATTTTGCCCGATTTGTAAATTCGCTTGACATTGATGACAGGATAAAGGAAGAGCTTAAGATGTTAACCCCGTTCAATTATACGGGAATTAAGCCCTGACAGCTATCCGAACAGATTTATATGAAGAATATCGGCAAGATACTGCGTTTTCTGATTCCCTACTGGAAGAAGGGGACACTGAATATAACCCTGAACCTTCTTTCTGCACTTTTCGCTCTCTTTTCAGTGACAATTGCAATCCCCTTTCTGGGCATATTGTTCCAGAATGAACCTGCCATGACAAGTGTGGGTGAATTTGAATACACCCTTGAATCAGTCAGGCAGCATTTCAATTACTTTATCAGTAATATGATAACAGATCATGGTCCGGTACGTGCGCTTATGTTTCTCAGCTTACTGATAATTATAATGTCGTTTGGTAAAAACCTCTTTCATTATCTTGCTATGTACTATCTGGCACCCATAAGGAACGGGGTGGTAAAAGATATCAGAAATCAGATATATGACAAGGTTCTTGTACTTCCTTTATCATATTTTTCCGAAACCAGGAAAGGAGATGTTATCGCAAGGATGACAGGTGATGTCCAGGAAATTGAGACCTCGATAGTCAGTTCGCTGGAAATGCTGTTCAGAGACCCTTTTCAGATAATAATATATCTGGGTGCATTATTCTATATGAGTACGTCACTTACCTTTTTTGTCCTGGTTCTTCTTCCGGTCAGCGGGTTCATAATCGGCAGGCTCGGCAGAACACTCAGGCAGACATCGCTCAAGGGACAAAAAAAGATGGGAGTTTTGCTCTCAATGATTGAAGAAACCCTTGGAGGCCTCCGGATAATAAAGGCCTTCAATGCAGAGAATAAAATGCGTAACCGGTTCAGGGGCACGAATATGCTTTATACAAGGATAATGGTCAAAATGCAAAGAAGGCGCTCCCTTGCAAGTCCGGTCAGCGAATTCCTCGGTACAATCGTTATGATAACCATTATGGTATTCGGCGCCACACTTGTGCTTGCTGATGCGAGCGATCTTAATTCGCAGGAGTTCATTGGTTACCTGATGCTGTTTTACCTTATTATTGCACCTTCAAAATCATTCTCCACTGCGATGTATAATGTGCAGAAGGGGCTTGCATCTGTTGAAAGGGTACAGGACGTGCTTGATGCCGGTAACAATATAATTGAAAAACCCGGGGCGGTTGCAATTGAGGAGTTCAGCGGTTCCATAGAATACAGGAATGTTTATTTCAGCTATGATCATCACGATGTTCTGCGCGATATTAATCTGGTAATCGAAAAAGGGAAAACTGTTGCACTCGTTGGCCAGTCAGGTTCAGGCAAATCTACAATGGCTGACTTGCTGCCCAGGTTTTATGACGTCAGGCAGGGTGATATCCTGATTGATGGCAAGTCGATCAGGGATTACCGGATCTCTGATTTGCGGGGACTAATGGGGAATGTCAACCAGGATCCAATTCTCTTCAATGATTCATTTTTTAATAATATAGCTTTCGGTGTAGACCATGCAACTGAGCAGGATGTTGTTAATGCCGCCAAGGTTGCCAATGCCCATGATTTTATTATGGCATCCAAACATGGCTACTATACAAAGACCGGTGACAGGGGGAGCAAAATGTCCGGCGGACAGAGGCAGCGTATCAGCATAGCAAGGGCGGTTCTGAAAAACCCGCCAATAATGATACTTGATGAAGCAACTTCCGCACTGGACACCGAGTCGGAAAGGCTTGTTCAGGATGCACTCTTCCGGTTGATGAAAAACAGGACCTCACTGGTTATTGCCCACAGGCTGTCGACGATCCAGTTTGCTGATGAGATATGTGTGCTTCATGAGGGGCAGATTGTTGAAAGAGGTAAACACGCCAACTTGCTTGCTCTCAACGGATACTACCGCAAGCTGCATGATATGCAATATTTTACCTAAAAAGCATTTAAAGTTTAAGCGCCTGGCGGCACTTATTTTCGGTTCCAGTCCTTGCAAAAGCAAGCTTTTGCAGGCCTGTACCCAAAAAATTAAACCCGCTTTTCGCGGGTTTAGCCTTTAAATGCTTTTGCGGAGAGAGAGGGATTGCTCATTCTTCGCGACCTTCTTCCTCTCCAACGCCTCCGGCTGGAGAGGGATTGCTCATTCTTCGCGACCTTCTTCCTCTCCAACGCCTCCGGCTGGAGAGGGATTGCTCATTCTTCGCGACCTTCTTCCTCTCCAACGCCTCCGGCTGGAGAGGGATTGCTCATTCTTCGCGACCTTCTTCCTCTCCAACGCCTCCGGCTGGAGAGGGATTGCTCATTCTTCGCGACCTTCTTCCTCTCCAACGCCTCCGGCTGGAGAGGGATTGCTCATTCTTCGCGACCTTCTTCCTCTCCAACGCCTCCGGCTGGAGAGGGATTGCTCATTCTTCGCGATCCCATTATGGAGTTGCTTAAAAGCATTTAAAGTTTAAGCGCCTGGCGGCACTTATTTTCGGTTCCAGTCCTTGCAAAAGCAAGCTTTTGCAGGCCTGTACCCAAAAAATTAAACCCGCTTTTCGCGGGTTTAGCCTTTAAATGCTTTTGCGGAGAGAGAGGGATTCGAACCCTCGGTTCCGCGATAGCAGAACAACGGTTTTCGAGACCGCCCCGTTCGACCACTCCGGCATCTCTCCCAAAAACAAAGCAGAAGATATTCAATCTTCTGCATAATGGCGGAGAAAGAGGGATTCGAACCCCCGGTTCCGCGGTAACGGAACAACGGTTTTCAAGACCGCCGCATTCGACCACTCTGCCATTTCTCCGCTACAAAAATACAATTATTTTTGAATTCATCCCAGCAGGGGTTCTATTTTGCAATAAAGGCATTAATCAGTATTGTTTAATTATATTGCCGCCGCCGGCTACTTTACAGTACTGTTTAAACCGGTATTTTGGCCACTTTATTAACAAAAACCACTATTTTATCAATATTTCGTGAATTTTTACCGACTGAAATTTGACATACTCGATAAATGCAATATATTTGTCTAAAATGAAACGTTTTTCTCAAAGTATTATTAACCCTAAAATTCAATCATTATGAACAAGGCACAACTAATCGATGCAATTGCAGCAGGTGCAGGGCTGACAAAAGCTGATGCAAAAAAGGCCCTGGACGCTTTTGTTCAGGCAACTACAGATGCTCTTAAAAAAGGTGACCGTGTGGCTTTGGTAGGCTTCGGCTCATTCTCAGTTTCAAAGAGGAATGCCAGAACTGGCCGTAATCCTCAGACCGGTAAACCAATAACAATTGGAGCTAAGAAAGTTGTTAAATTTAAGGCTGGAAGTGAACTAAATGACACTGTTCAGTAATTAATCATCATACCGGAATTTAAAGGGAGCTTATTAAGGCTCCCTTTTTTTATGTTAGTTTTGCATGTCGATCTTCATCAATATTCAGGTCGCATATGGATCTTAATTCCTAATTGTCATGTCGAAGGAGTTGATTGAGCATTTGTCAGATTTTGTCAGCGCACACAGACTTGAAGCTTTCGAAAGGGTTCTCGAATACAGGACCCGCTATTTAACCGTAGTCTGTGAAAACATTTACCAGGGGCATAATGCAAGTGCGGTGCTTCGCACATGTGACTGCTTCGGTATTCAGGACGTACATATTATTGAGTCTGGAAATAGTTTTGAAATTAATCCGGAAGTGGCACTGGGCGCCTCTAAATGGCTGAGTATCCGCAGGTATGAAGAACCGGAAGGTAATATTGATGCCGTATTCAATTCACTCCGCAACAAGGGGTACCGGATAGTAGCTGCCAGTCCGCATCAGTCAGGAGTAAGCCTCGAAGATTTTGATATTGGAAAAGGGCCTTCAGCACTTGTGCTGGGGACTGAGAAGGACGGACTTTCACAGGCAGCTATGGCTTGTTCGGATGAATTCATTACCATTGACATGTATGGTTTTACCGGAAGCTTCAATGTTTCTGTATCAGCCGGTATAATTCTTTACAATTTGAGAAGCCGGTTGAATAACAGTGATATTTCCTGGCATCTCGACGGTAGTTCTGTTGAGGAGATCAAGCTGGAATGGCTTCGTCAGTCAATAAAGCGGGCAGACCTTATAGAAAGGGATTTTCTTACTAAGCATAAGCATGCCGGAAGATAGATGAATTTTGCCGATTTTTGATTTTTATCAAAAAAAATCATATTTTTATCCTTTAATTTTGATCGTTCATCCAAGTTCCTTCACTTTCTACGATGTGAATTGTAGTTCATTGAAAGCATACTTTTATTATGATCAGGAATAAGAGATGCTGCTATTTGGGGTAGATATTTGTTTTATCAGGATTTTTTCTAACATTGTTTGAGTTTGATGAACTGTATTGTAATAGACGATGATAAACTCTCAAGAAAGGTTATTGAGGAGTTTATAAAGAAGACCGACTTCCTGCATCATATAGCTTCATTTGAAAATGCTGTGGATGCAATTCCACTTTTCCGATCTGGAAATGAGGTACACCTGATCTTTCTTGATATTGAGATGCCCGAAATGACCGGTATAGAGTTTATTAAAACACTGAAAAATCCACCCCAGATAGTTATTATTTCTTCAAAAGAAGATTATGCCCTGGTTGCGTTTGAATATGATGTAACCGATTATCTTCTCAAACCTGTAACATACAGCAGGTTCTTCAAGGCAGTGGATAAAGCCTACAGTCAGTATATGAAAGTATCTTCTGTTCCTGACGGCCGGAATGAGATATTTATAAAGAAAAACTCTTCACTTATCAGGCTTAAATACGAAGACATTCTTTGGGTAGAGGCGTTGGAGAATTACGTCATTGTTAATACTTTCGATGATAAATTTACTATCCATTTCACGATGAAATCGATAGAGCAAAAGCTTCCTGCAAATCGTTTTTCCCGCGTTCACAGATCCTATATTGTAAATACCAGCAGCATTAACCTGATCGAGGATAATTCAATTATAATCCCTGTTGAAGGAGGTAAGAAATCTATCCCGATAGGCAAATCATACAAGGATAAGCTCATGAATGACCTTAACCTTATGATTAAATAAGCTTACTTTTAAGTATGACTACCGCCCGTCAGCTATTCCTTAATTATCTTGCACCCACTTCCAATTCGCCACTTAAACTCGAAATTGAAAAAGCAGAGGGCTGCTGGCTGATCTCTCCTGAAGGGAGAAAGTACCTTGATCTTATATCCGGCATATCTGTCAGCAATATCGGACATAATAATCCTCAGGTTGTAGAAGCGGTTCATGATCAGGCCGGACGTCACATGCACCTTATGGTTTACGGAGAGTTTATTCAGCAACCCCAGGTAATTCTGGCTGAATTGCTCTGCAGCCTGCTCCCCGGGAACCTTAATTCAGTATTCTTCACCGGAAGCGGTAGTGAAGCTGTTGAGGGAGCAATTAAGCTTGCCCGGCGATTTACAGGACGTCATGAAATTATCGCGTTTAAAAATGCATATCACGGAAGTACGATGGGGGCACTTAGTGTTACCGGTTGTGAAAGCCAGAAACGTGCATTCCGCCCCCTTATCCCTTCAGTAAGGCATATTGATTTTAACTCCCGGGAGCAGCTTGATGCCATAAGTGTCAATACTGCCTGTGTAATTGCCGAGCCGGTACAGGGTGAGGCAGGTGTTGTTTTACCGTCTCCTGGATTTCTTGACGATCTCAGGGCCAGGTGTAATGAAACCGGTACTTTGCTGATTTTTGATGAGATACAGACCGGCTTCGGCCGCACAGGTAAACTTTTCGCCATGGACCGATATGGAATATATCCCGATATCGCGTTGTTTGCAAAGGGGCTTGGCGGGGGCATGCCACTTGGTGCTTTTATCTCCGAAAGGGAAATAATGAAATCATTTTGTACTGATCCCGCCCTTGGTCATATAACCACTTTTGGCGGTCACCCTGTGTCATGTGCTGCAGCTATTGCCTCGATTAAGTATATTGTACATAATAGTTTGTTTGCAAATGCTGAGAAACAGGGAGTATTCATTAAAAAAATGCTGGATCATGCAAAAATAAGGGAAGTTAGGGGAGAAGGTCTGATGATTGCAATTGATCTGGGGTGCAGTTCAATGGTGCGTTCGGTAATTGATAAATGCATTGAGAGAGGAGTTGTAACCGACTGGTTTCTTTTTAATGAAAAATCAATACGTATATGTCCTCCACTGATCATTGAGCGCAGCGAGGCTGAACATGCCTGTAATGTGTTGCTCGATTGTCTGGATAAGATGTAACTCGCCCTGTTACTTATTAATAAGCAAACCGCCGAATACCATTCCAAACAATGTCATTCTGTAGGGGTCGGATGTAATTGAACATCCGCCTGAATTGCACCCGATAAAATAATACCAGGCAAAGCCCAGTATTCCTCCTGCTGCAATACCAATGATAAGCCTTAAAGTGACTATTTTCTTAATGCGGGATTTGATGTCCATGGTTTTTGAATATATTTACAAAAATAATATTATTATTTTAAATATACATATAAGTACATATTAAAAATGTTTGTATTCCTCTTATTATCTATGTTGTCAATTTCGTCAGTATTTTCCGATTTATGTTATGAGGATACCATGTTTGCAGAAAATGAGTTAAAAACCCTCTTTGTAAAACTCCACAGATCTGAGAATCTATCAGAAAAACTATTGATCAACGACAGCATTCTGGAAATATTGGATCAGACATTGAATAATCCGGCTTCATTCTTCTATCCGTTCGACAGTCTGAATTCGGTTGGAATTATTTCATCTGCTGACAGCCTAATAAGAATCTATACCTGGAGTATATCTGAGTCTCGTTCAGAGCATAGATATTTCGGGTTTATCCAGGTAGTCGAAGCAGACCGGAATGGGGCAACTGTTATTCCGCTTAACCAGGTTGCCGGGAACAGGAAAATTGAGGATCGTGTGGAATATTCATCAGATAGCTGGTATGGAGCATTGTATTACCAGGTACACCCTGTGAAAGCAGGGGGGAGGGTTCATTATACGCTGATCGGGTTTGGCTTTCATGATGTTTTTACAAATGCCAAGATGATTGATGTTCTGCATATCCATGATAATAAGGCCGTTTTCGGCGCCCCTGTATTTATGTATAAGGGGGACACCAAATACCGGCTGATATTCAGGTATTCTTCACAGGTCGTCATGTTCATGCGATATATTCCCGAACTTGACATGATTGTGTATGATCATTTATCTCCGTCTGCACCAAGGTTTGAGGGGCAGCACAGATTTTACGGCCCTGACATGACCCATGATGCACTTATTTTTCAAGATGGTAAATGGATGCATAAACCTGATTTTGAATGGAAAAAACCCGGAGTTCCCTAATACGGCTGTCAAATCACAAATTAACCCTGTAAAGATGGATTTTATCCCGGCGAAGCTTTTATATGTACACCTTATTGATGAGAACTATCTGTTTGAAGCAGATATTAAGGAGAGGTATTCCCCGGGTAACAAATATATATTGCATGTTTATCCGTCGGCTGACAAATTCTTCAATGAATTTAACAGCAGAAAAAATTCAAAAAAGAATGATCACGTTGTCATATTGGCCGTACATATGGGCAAACCTGACAAATATTTAAAATCCGGTATTATTGAAAGGATTATCAATTTGATCCCCAATGCTGAAGTAATAAATGTTTGCCACCATAAAGAGCTGGAAAAAGATGTTTCATCACTGCGCAAAGGCAACATGATTCATATAGCGAACAATGAAAATGTTATGTTCAGGATTGACAATGCCTTCAAATGGATAATTGCCAGGAAGAATTTTGAAAACAAAAGAAGGATCTGCAGATTTACCGCTTTTTCATTCCTGGTATTTTTTTTATTCACGCTGTCAGGGTTTGTTTATGTTCTGCTCACAGGATAGTATTCTGCGCAGGATTTCACTCTGGTGACTATTTGTCATGAATTGGTTTTGGCACATACTTTGAAAGTGCGAGGTTGTTTAACTGCTGTTTAACTAAAATTTAACATATAAAATGCAGAAAGGTAAAATTGATGTTAAGACCGAGAACATATTTCCGATCATTAAAAAGTTCCTGTACTCGGATCATGAAATATTTCTCAGAGAACTGATTTCAAATGCAGTTGATGCCACAAGAAAGCTCAAAACCCTGGCATCTGTTGGTGATTACCAGGCCGAGCTTGGTGACCTGACAATTCATGTTAATATTGATAAGAAAAAGAAGACCCTTACGGTATCAGACCGCGGGGTCGGGATGACAGAAGAGGAGGTCAGAAAATACATCAACCAGATTGCATTCTCAAGTGCGGAAGATTTTCTTGAGCGTTACAAGGATAAGGCTGAAGCCATAATAGGTCATTTCGGCTTGGGGTTCTATTCCTCCTTCATGGTTGCGAAAAAGGTGGAAATCATTACAAGATCGTATCAGGAAGATGCAAAACCAGTCAAATGGACATGTGATGGAAGTCCGCGTTATACCATAGAAGAGATAGAAAAGGATGATGCGGGTACGGATATTATTCTTCATATTGCCGACGATTCCAAAGAATTTCTTGAAGAGAACAGGATACTGGAAATGCTCAAGAAATATTGCAGATTTCTGCCCGTGCCGATCGCTTTTGGTAAGGAGAAGGAGTGGAAGGACGGCAAAGAGGTTGAAACTGAAAGACTTCGTATTGTAAATGAGACAGAGCCTTTATGGGCCAGGAAGCCAGCGGATCTCAAGGATGATGATTATGAAAAGTTCTATAATGATCTTTATCCGTTAAGCGATAAACCGCTCTTTTATATCCATCTGAATGTTGATTACCCGTTTAATCTTACCGGAATTCTGTACTTTCCAAAACTCAAAAACAATTTCGAGATACAGAAGAACAAGATACAGTTGTACGCCAACCAGGTTTATGTGACCGATTCTGTCGAAGGTGTGGTCCCTGAATTCCTTACCCTGTTGCATGGGGTGATAGATTCGCCTGATATTCCACTCAATGTTTCAAGAAGTTATCTCCAGAGTGACTCAAATGTAAAGAAGATTTCCTCCCATATAAGCAAAAAGGTTTCGGACAGGCTTAATGATATTTTCAAGAACGATCGCTCACAGTTTGAAAAGAAATGGGATGATTTGAAAGTTTTCATTGAATACGGAATGTTGACCGATGAAAAGTTTTATGAGCGTGCTGAAAAATTTACACTCCTTAAGAATACCGGGAATAAATACTTTACGTTTGCAGAGTATGAAAAAATGATCAGGGAAAATCAAACCGATAAACATAAGAACCTGATTTACCTTTACGCAACTGATAAGGAGAAACAATATTCGTTCATTGAAGCTGCCAGGGCCAGGGGATATGACGTACTTTTAATGGAGGGTCAGCTTGATACACATTTTATCAATCATCTTGAAACGAAATTCCAGAATTCGAGGTTTGTGCGCGTTGATGCTGATGTAACCGACAAACTGATACAAAAAGATGATCAGGCTGACTCAAGATTATCTGCCGACCAGCAAAATGACCTTGCGGTTGTATTTAAAAACCTTTTGCCGGCAGAACCGGTATTCATGGTTTCATTTGAAAGTATGGGAGAAAGTGACAGTCCGGTCACTATTACCCAATCCGAATTTATGAGAAGAATGAAAGATATGTCATCTGTTGGTGGGGGAATGGGGTTTTATGGTGAAATGCCCGACAGTTTCAACCTGGTGATCAATTCGAATCACCCGCTGGTTATCAAACTGGCTGAGGAGAAAGAGAAGTCAGCCGGTAAGGATCTGGAGAAGATCAGGGCTAAAGCCGAGCCAATACATACCAGTAAGGATGAAATCGAAAAAGCGAACAAATCAAAGAAAGAGGATGAAGTCAGCCAGGAAGACAAGGAGAGGCTTGCTGACCTGAATAAAAAACTTGAAGATCTTGATAGCAAGAGAGAGCAACGGCTGACAAAGTTTGCAGAAAACAACAAGCTGGTCAAACAGCTCATAGATCTTGCCCTGCTTTCAAACAATATGCTTAAAGGAGAGGACCTTTCAAGGTTTGTTAAAAGAAGTATAGATCTGATGTAGGTAAATAATATCACCCAAAAGAGCCCGTTATTTAATATACGGGCTTTTTTTTTGCAATATTTGCCTAATTTTGGTTGATTTGAAAAGAAATATGACCCGTAAATTTGCGTTTCCAGCCTTATTATTATGTATCCTGGCTACGGGTACATCATGGGGACAAAAGCATCCGCAGATAAGATATATTGCTTTCGATGCCGGTATCAACATGGCTGGCATAAGCTCGTCTCCTGAATATCAGCGACATGCCGGATTTCTTGGTGCCAGTTTCAGGTTTACCGGCAACTATTCTTTCGATGATGCAAAATCGATCAGTACATCGCTTACCTTTGAACAGAAGGGCGCACCCGAATTTATACATAAGATCAATACCAACCTCAATTACCTGACTGTTCCGGTACTTTATAAGTTCAGCACTACCGGTAAATATCCCAGGTTTCACTTTAATGCCGGGGCATATGGTGCATATCTGATGAATGCACAAAGGCGGGGAGCGTTATATAATGGCGACCAGCAGTCACGGGTGAGTGAAAATATCACATCCGAATTCAGATCTCTCGATTATGGCATATTGCTGGGAGCGGGAATGATGTTGCGGCTTTATGACGATATTGACTTTATGATAAATATTCATGGCGCTATGGGTATCCCAATGATAAAGGAAATTTCAGGAAGTTCTCCCCGAAACTTCAATATCAACATCAGTATGGGCTATGTATACTACATAGGCTTCAGGTAATAACTCTAAGGTTTTGTCAGAACAATTGTTTAATCTCCTTTTTCAGGAAGTCAATAGCAACATTAGCCGGTGAATCTTCTTTGTCAATAATCGACTCAAGGATCGTCTGACTTAGTTTAATTGAGGGAGAACCAGGTTCTATGCTTTTGGCTGCTTCGTTTATTATGTTGACAATGTTTGACCGGGCATTCCGGATTACTTCCCAACTCTCCCTGCTTACATAGATTTGTTGGGAAAGATTATGCTCATATTCAGCTCTTATTGTGGTCAGTAATTCTGAATGTAGCTCCTGGCTGGTCATCTTTTTACTGTTCATCCTCATTAAGAGCGATTCTGGCGATATACGCTCCAGGAAAAGAACAAGCCTTTCATAGGCCTGCAATCGAATTGGAAGAATATACTGCTCGTTTTTATACATCATATCGATCTTTTTCAGTTTCTGATCACTATCAAGAAACTTCCTTATCAGAAGCCACGATGTAAAGAAGACTATCAGTGCCGGCAGTGTATATTTTAAGATTTCCAGAAAGTCAGCCATAGGGGTTGTTTTTTATGCAATAATAAATAATTTTTATCCATCTTACCCGCAAGTTTCAATATTTTTCTATTTTTAGGGTCTCACTTAAAAAGATGAAAAAATGAAGGAGATTGTTTCAGGCAGGATCAGGAAATTGTCAGATTCTCAAACCCTGGCAATGAATCAAAAGAGCAGTGATTTGCAGGCTAAAGGTGTAGACATAATTAACCTGAGTGTAGGTGAGCCGGATTTTCACACCCCTCCCCATATTAAGGAGGCCGCAAAGAAAGCAATTGATGATAATTTCTCATTTTATTCGCCGGCCGGGGGATACCTTGACCTTAAACAGGCCATCGTAAAAAAGCTGCAGAATGAAAATAAACTTGATTATTCGCCATCAAATATTATTGTCTCCTCGGGCGCGAAGCATTCCATTGCTAACGCATTGATGGTGCTGGTTGATGAGGGTGATGACGTTATTGTTCCTGCTCCTTATTGGGTCAGCTATGTTGAGCTGGTCAAACTGTCAGGGGGAAATAACATTATTCTTGAGAGCTCTGCAGACAACAATTTCAAGGTTACCCCCTCGCAGATAGAAGATGCGATTACGCCAAAAACCAAAGTGCTGCTGCTATGTTCTCCGAACAACCCTTCAGGTAGTGTATATACCCGTGACGAGCTTTCCGATTTTGTAGAGATCCTCAACAGGTATCCGGATATTTTTATCATATCCGATGAGATTTATGAGCATATTAACTTCGTGGGGAAGCATGAGTCGATAGCCTCGTTCAAAGAGATAAAAGACAGGGTGGTATTGGTTAACGGCGTATCAAAAGCTTTTGCAATGACAGGGTGGAGAATAGGATACATGGCTGCTGCTGAAATTATAATCAAAGCCTGCAGTAAATTGCAGGGGCAGTTCACTTCCGGGCCATCATCAATAGCTCAGAAGGCAGCAATTGCTGCTCTTACGGGAGATATGTCATATACATGGAAAATGCGGGAAGCTTTTAGGCGCAGAAGAGACCTGGTAACTGAAAGAGCAGGGAAAATAAAAGGCATGAATGTTTCAAAACCGGAGGGAGCATTCTATCTCTTCCCCGAAATCAGCCATTTCAAAGGTATGAAGTATGAAGGCGGTGTGATTGAAAGCGGAAATGACTTTTGTATGTTTCTGCTCGAACACGCCCATGTTGCAGCAGTTCCCGGCGAAGCTTTCGGATCACCATTCCATGTAAGAATTTCATATGCAGCAAGTGATGCTAAACTAAATGATGCATTTGACCGTATTGAACATGCGCTGGAAAAGCTGAAATAGCCTCCGCCCGGATAACCTTTTTTAGAGGGATTCAGATTTGCACGGGGAATCCTGAAGCTGACTTCTTTTTTACATAGAAATTTATCATGCGCCTCTGTGTGATTTTATGCAGAATAATTTTATGTATATTTACTCATAGTTTATGGTAAATACAAAAAGTCTTTAACATGGTTGACAAAGAAAAAATCAACAGGGTCATCCGGTTCTTTAAAAGAGATATCTGGAGAATGCCAATTGATGAGCTGCCACCTTTAAGGGCTTTTCTGCTTAAACAGCTGAAAATACTGATAATTGCACTTCGGGGTTTCAGTGAGGACAAAATCCAGCTCAGGGCCTCGGCCCTTACATACTATACACTTTTATCCCTGGTTCCGGTAGTTGCCATGGCTTTTGGAATAGCCAAAGGCTTTGGACTGGATCAATACCTTGAAGAAGAACTGTCCAAAGTTTTTGCAGGCAGGGAGGAAGTGTTTGAATGGGTCCTCAGCTTTTCACAGTCATTGCTGGAAACTACAAGGGGCGGACTTATGGCAGGAGTGGGACTAATTATCCTGTTCTGGACAATCATGAAGGTTCTAAGTCATATTGAACATTCATTCAATGAAATATGGCAGATAAACCAGCCACGCAGCTTCACCAGGAAGTTCGCGGACTATTTTTCGATGATGCTGATAGCTCCACTGTTCATAATACTGGCTAACGGTTTTACGGTTTTTATCACTACCCAGATCTCCAATATTACTCAGAGTTTTGTACTTCTGGGATTTCTCAGCCCCATAATAATGTTTTTTGTCCAGCTGATACCATACTTGCTTCTATGGACACTCTTTACAATTTTGTATATGATTATGCCTAATACCAAGGTTAACTTTGCATCTGCCCTGCTGGCCGGGATTATTGCCGGCACCCTGTTTCAGCTTGTTCAGTGGAGTTATATCCATTTTCAGGTTGGTGTTTCCCGTTACAATGCCATTTACGGTAGTTTTGCGGCGCTTCCCCTTCTTCTGCTGGTAATGCAGGTTAGCTGGCTGGTAGTGCTTTTTGGTGCAGAGATATCCTTTGCAAACCAAAATGTTGAACAATATGAATTTGAGGCTGAGTCACTGAATATGAGCAGTTACAACAGACGGCTCCTGACTCTTTATATAGCACATCTTCTTGTGAAAAACTTTGAGAATGGAGTACCTCCCTATACAGCAAGGCAGATAAGCAACGAACTGGAGATCCCTATAAGGCTCGTAAGGGAATTATTGTATGAACTTGTCGATATTAATGTCATCTCAGAAGCAAAGACCAAATTTGTCAAGGAGACGGCATACCAGCCTGCAATAGATATTAACAGGATAACCATAAAATTTATATCTGATAAACTGGACCACAGGGGTATGGATGTGCTGATAGCCCGAAAAAGTGAAGAGATTGAAAAGCTGAAGGGTATCATGGATGCATTCAACAATACTCTTGAGAAATGTCAGGAGAACAAGCTTCTTAAGGAGGTGTAAACCTGTTACAGGTATTCCATTATCCTTCCCGATATCTGAAGCAGGGATATTTCTGCAAGCTTGGTCTGGTACTGAATCGAAAGAAGGCGCTCTTCTGCTTCAAGAAGGCTTTTCTGGACTTCCCTGAGCTCGATTCCCGAAAGCACTCCAAGCCTGTAACGTTCAAAAGCTATATCCATGTTCTCCCGGGCTGTTTCAAGATTCTGGTATTCCATCTCCAGCAGCCTCAGGTTGTTTTCATAGGCCCTGTAAATAGTCATCAGGTCAGCTTTAGCCTCCTGCAATACCTGGTTAAAGGATAGCTGACGGTTTTGTATTTCAATCATCGCATTGCTTATCTCCCGGCGCCTGTTAAATCCGTCAAAGATGTTTATGCCAACAGTAAGGCCGTAACTTAAACCCAGTGTGTGCTGATGATCGAGGTTGCCGGACTGGAAGGTGTTGAATGTGTAACCGTATCCGGTGTTGAAGTTCACATAAGGATATGTGCGGGAGGCGATGATCTCTTTGTCATATTCAGATACAACCTGGTTGCTTGCCGCCATAAGAAGGTTGGTGTTCTGTTCAAGCATCCTTTCATACAAAAGATCATAATCAAGTCCCCTGTCAACTATTATCATGGTATCTTTTACTCCCAACAGGTAATCAAAGTCTTCTGCGCCTATTAGCTCATTAAGCCTGATCTGTGAGGCCCTGAGCACTTCGTACTGACGTGACAACCTTGAACTGTCGGCATTGAGAAAAACACGGGACTGAAGCATCTGCAGGCGTGACCCCGAACCTATCAAATATCTCTCTTCGTCGATCCTGTACCGCTCTTTTGACAGAGATACTGCATATGTCAGGTTATTAAGCTGCCTTGCCTGCTGTATGAAGTTATAATATTCAGTGGCAGTCAGCGCAACAAACCGCTCAACAGCAAGCTTTGTGCTTAGTTCCCCCTGGGACTTCAGCTCTTCCAGTCTGTTATAGGTAGTCCTTACCCGGAAACCGCTGAAAAGGTTCCATCCCAGGTTGAGTCCGGCATTGGTGGTTGTATTGTGAATCCCTTGGTTTGAGGCAGAGCTGCCGTCTGCAAAGGACTGCCAGTTGCTGTTGATATTTCCTGATTGTCTTGTACTGAGATCAAGTACAGGGAAAAATCCTGCATTGCCCGGAGTAAAGTTGTTTTCTGATATTTCCTGGCGGTTGCGTGCAATCTGCAGTGAGAAATTATTCTCCATACCTGTGGTAATAAATTCGCTCAGACTGTATTCCTGACCCCATGAAATGCCAGTATTGAAAACAAAAACAATACTAAGCAGCAGCAGTTGATGTAACCTCATTTTCCTGTTTCTTTGTTTCGCTTGATACATATGTATAGATTGCGGGAACTACATAAAGGGTGAGAAACGTCGCAACAACCAGTCCCCCGATAACAGCCACACCCATCGCTATGCGGCTCTGTGCTCCTTCACCGAATCCGAATGTAAGCGGCAATATACCCAGTATGGTCGATATGCTCACCATGAGGATCGGCCTGAACCTTGCAGCTGCGGCAAACTTGATTGCCTCCATTTTGTTCATTCCGGCACGCTTTCTCTGGTTGGCAAATTCTACCAGCAGTATACCGTTTTTGGATACCAGGCCTATCAGCATAATGATGCCGATCTGACTGAATATGTTAAGGGTAATGTTGAAATACCACATGAAAAACAGAGCTCCGGTTAGCGCCAGCGGCACTGTCATCATAACTATAAGCGGGTCTTTGAAACTTTCAAACTGGGCCGACAGCACAAGGAATATCAGGACCAGGGCCAGGAGAAAGGCAAACATCAGGCTGGATGCACTTTCACTGAAATCTTTGGAATCTCCAGCAAGCGCGGTACGGAAAGTATCATCCAGAACTTCTGTTGCTATGCGGTCCATCTCTTCCAGTCCCTGGCCAATCGCCCATCCATCAGCCAGACCTGCAGAGACTGTTGCTGATACGAACCTGTTATAACGGAAAAGCTGGGGTGGGGCAGTCTGCTCCTCAAGGGTGACAAGATTGTCAAGCTGAACCATTTCACCAGTGTTGTTCCTCACATAAAGCGACTTAATATCAAGGGGTTTGTTGCGGTTGTCTCTTTCCATTTCACCCAGGATCTGATATTGCTTGCCATTCATAAAAAAATATCCGAATCTTTGCCCGCTCAATGCAAGTTGCAGGGTCTGGCCGATATTTTGCGTAGAGACCCCCATCAGTGCTGCCTTTTCCCTGTTTATATGGATTCTCAATTCAGGCCTGGTGAATTTCAGATTTACATCAGCCATCTGAAATGCGGGGCTTTCATTAACCCGGTCCATGAATTCCGGCAGAACCTCCCTCAGGTTCTCAATATTTGTGGCCTGCAGAACGTACTGTATAGGCATTCCGGCCCGCCTGCCACCGAAAGTGGATTGCTGCATTACCCTGGCCATAGCCCTGGTATGATTCCTGGCTTCAGCTGAAATTTGAGCTGCTATCTGCATCTGTGAACGGCTGCGCTCTGAAGCCGGGACCAGCACAATCCAGACAAAACCTCCGCTGCCCCTGGTCATAGCCTGTATTGCCTCTATTTCATCTTCATCCACAACCTCACTAACCATTGCTGCGAGATCTTCTATATAATCGTAGGCAAATTCATACGTAGCCCCTTCAGGGGTAGAGACATTCATACTTATCCTTGAGCGGTCCTCAAGAGGTGCCATCTCGGCAGGGATGACTGACCAGAAGAGAACAATAAGGACCAGTGCTCCCCCTATGATTGCAAAAGTATATGCCCGTCTTGCAAGAAATTTCTCAAGTGAATTCCTGTAGGAGTTATTGAGATGTATAAAGAACGTCTCGGTTTTCTGGTAGAACCAGCCATGTTTCTTTTTCCTGGGTTTAAGAATCTTGGTTGCCAGCATCGGGGTGAAAGAGAGTGCAGCAAACGATGATATTGCGACGGCTCCTGCAATTACAATACTGAATTCGCGGAAAAGCCTTCCCGTCATACCCTCCATGAAAACTATCGGAAAGAACACTGCAATAAGCGTAATGGTGGTTGCAACGATGGCAAAAAATATCTCTTTTGATCCTTCAAGCCCTGCCTGCACAGGGGCCATGCCCTTTTCTATCTTGACGTAAATATTCTCCATCATTACAATGGCATCATCAACCACAAGACCGATCGCAAGAACTATAGCCAAAAGTGTCAGCACATTGATGGTGAACCCCGCCAGGTACATAATAAAGAATGATCCTATAAGAGACACCGGGATAACCAGTATGGGTATCAGCGTGGTACGCCAGTCCCTGAGAAAGAAAAATATCACCACTACAACAAGGAAAAACGCAATAAATATGGTATTCCGCACTTCAGCAATTGATGACCGTATAAATTCGGTGTTGTCAAAACCTATCTCAACCACAACATCATCGGGTAGGTCCCTTTCCATCATTGCAAGTCTTCTGTACACCTCGTCGGCAATATCAATATGATTTGACCCCGGTTGCGGTATTATGACCGTTGCAATTGAGGGAATGCCGTTTCTTTTCATAATTCCCCTGATATCTTCGGGACCAAGTTCGGCCCTTCCGACATCTGAAAACCGCACTATCTGGTCGCCGGACTGGTAAACGATCATATCATTGAACTCCCTGGGGGTCGTCATTAGTCCGAGAGTCCTGATTGACAACTCAGTAGTATTACCTTCAATCCTCCCGGCCGGAAGCTCAACATTTTCGCGGGCAATCGCATTCCTGACATCGAGGGGAGTGAGTCCGTAGCCTGCAAGCTTGGCGGGATCCAGCCATAACCTCATTGCATACCTTTTTTCACCCCATATCATCACGGCACTTACTCCGTCAATTGTCTGCAACTGCTCTTTTATTGTCAGATCAGCAATTTCTGACAACTGAAGCAATGATCTTTCTGCACTCATGACAGTGATAAGCATTATAGGGCTTGCGTCTGCATCTGCCTTGGAGACAATAGGCGGATCAGCATCTCTTGGAAGGAGTCTCTGCGCCTGGGCTACCTTGTCACGTACATCATTTGCAGCAGTTTCCATATCGACACTTAGCTCGAACTCGACAGTGATATTACTGCTGCCCTGCCGGCTGACGCTGGTAAGGGACCTGATGCCCGGCACGGCGTTAATGGACTGTTCCAGGGGTTCCGTAATCTGAGTTTCGATAACATCGGAGTTGGCTCCCGGGTAAGATGCCCTTACATTGATAATGGGAGGGTCTACACTGGGAAATTCCCGGACCCCAAGAAAAGTCATACCTATTGCCCCGAACAGTATTATCAGGATGGTGAATACCGATGCCAGCACAGGTCTTTTTATGCTTATTGAAGACAGGCTCATGACTATTTATTATTAGTTTCCGTTTTCCTGAAATAAGTATATATCTACAGGCATACCGGGACGCAATTGCATAACTCCCGTGGTCAGTAGTGTATCTCCGAACTCCAGTCCGCCAATCACCTGTATATGTGATTCTGTCCGCAATCCGGTATTTATATTAACTGACTGCGCCCTGCCCGAACGGTAAACGAAGACCCTTTCGCCCTCCATCTCGGGAATTACAGCCTCTGTCGGGATTGCCACAGCATCGTTTATCTCTGATAGCTGGAGATTAATCTGGGCAAACCTGCCTGGTGAAAGCTCTTCATTTGTATTTGGATATAATGCCCTCACGCTGATTGTCCGGGTTCTTATATCAATCTTCGGCTCAACAGCATAAACCCTGGCATTGAAAGTATTGGCTATGCCGTCCATGCGGAAGTTTATCGGGAACCCTTCGGTAATCTGGCCCGAATAGCGTTCAGGAACAGAAAATTCGATTTTAATGGGCTGATTCTTTACCAGCCGGGCAATTTTTATATTCGGTGTAACATAGCTGCCTTCACTAAGGTAACGAAGTCCCACTATGCCGTCAAAAGGCGCTCTTAATTCAGTTTCAGCAATTCTTGCCTCAAGTAATGATATATCTGCTTCAATTACCTGGAGTTCGGTTGCAACCTGGTCATAGCTTTCCTGGCTTATGGCATCACGTTCAAGGAGGCTTCTCTGGCGGAATTCCCGCTCTTCAACAAGTCTCTTCTGTGCCGTAAGCCGTTGCAATTGAGCCTGCAGCGGCCTGTCGTTGATCTTGGCCATCAGGTCCCCTTTCCTCACCCGGGTGCCTTCATCGAAAAAGATACCTACAATTCTTCCGGCTGTTTCAAATGCAAGATCGGCTTCCTCATCAGATAACAGGGTCCCGGTACTGTTGATCAGTTCACTCATGTGTTGGGGTGTTATCACCATTCCCTGTACATTAAGAGCCTGTGGCCCCCTTTGCTGGCCGGGATTTCCCTGCGGGGAGTTGCTGTTGCCGGCAAGTAATGGCCTGACCTTGGGATATGCAATAATTCCAAGCACCGCAATGGTTATAACTGTGTAAAACAGTACCCTGACTTTTTTCCTGGATGTCATGATAACTTCTTTAGGTTTGCATAATTCATTAACCCGTAAGATTACCGGGAAGATAGCTGGATTAATAATATCCTCAGATACGCTAAATTGCGGGTAAAATTAACATTAGCTGGTGTAAATAACGTTTTAACTCACTTCAATGTTTAATGCTGAGGGACCCATCATTATCCATGCAGAATTAATGCACAGAAATCCAGTTATATACCGGGAATACAAATATTCATAAATAATGTTAAAGGTTATTGCTGATTTTGACTTGGTATGCAGCTGGTTAGCTTGAAATATTCTTTCTTTTGAGCCGCAGGCTGTTGCTCAACACCGATACCGAGCTGAAAGCCATGGCTGCTCCGGCCAGCATTGGATTTAAAAGGTATCCTGTAAAAGGATAGAGTACACCTGCGGCAACAGGAATGCCTAATGTGTTATAGATAAATGCCCAAAAAAGGTTTTGCCTTATTGTACGCTCTGTTGCAAAGGACAGCCTGATGGCAGCAACGATCTTGTCTATATCTCCCTTAACTATTGTTATCCCGGCACTTTCCATAGCAATATCTGTTCCTGAGCCCATTGCAATTCCGAGATCGGCCCTGGTCAGTGCAGGAGAATCATTTATACCATCTCCGACCATAGCTACAACACGGCCCTGTTTTTGAAGGTTCTCAACATATCTGAGTTTGTCATCCGGCAGGGCATTGGCAACATATTTTTCAATACCTGCCGCGCTGGCAATTGCACGTGCAGTTGCCTCATTGTCTCCCGTGAGCATGTGAACATCAAGCCCCATCCTTTTAAGCCTGGTTACGGCATCGCCGGCAGATTGACGCAAACTGTCAGATACCGCATACAGAAACAGCACCCTTTTGTTGACAGAAAAATATACGGGTGTTTTCCCTTCATATTCAAATCCGGAGGCTTTTTCTCTTATCATATCAGGTATTTCAACCCCGGCAGCTTCCATATATCTGAGACTTCCCGCAAGGTAATTATTGGCTCCCTTTGTGAATTCAATTCCCCGGCCTGTGATACTGACAAACTTATCAGGATTATCAGGTTCCAGGCCTTTTTCTGACAGATGCATTACAATCGCAAGTCCGAGTGGATGTTCAGACCTGTTTTCAGCGCCAAGCAACACTTCTTCATGGACTTTATCCATGCCTGGTTCAACAACGGTTGCAGTATCTGTGACCACAGGTTTGCCGACTGTAAGGGTGCCGGTTTTGTCCAGGATAATGGTGTCGATCCTCTTTGCCGTTTCAAGGCTTTGAGCATCGCGTACAAGAATCCCCATGTCAGCCCCCCTGCCAATCCCCACCATCAGGGCAGTTGGGGTTGCTAGTCCGAGTGCACACGGGCAGGCAATAATAAGAACGGATACGGATGTGACTACTGCATAAGTCAGAGAGGGGTGAGGCCCTAAAAAATACCACAATGCAAAATTTATTATTGCGACAACTATAACTGTCGGGACGAAGATCCCTGCAAACCTGTCAGCCACCCTTTGAATACCGGCTTTGCTTCCTTGTGCCTCTTCAACCATTCTTATTATACGGGCAATCATTGTTTCTGATCCGACTTTTTCGGCCCTGAAATAGAAACTTCCCGATCCGTTTATTGTTGAACCTATAACCTTGTCACCCTTGTTCTTTTCAACTGGCATTGACTCTCCGGTAATCATGCTTTCGTCAACCCATGCTGTCCCTTCAGTTACCGTCCCGTCTACCGGTATCTTTTCGCCAGGCCTTACCAGGATAATATTACCCGGGACAACCATATCTGCAGGTATATCCTTGATTTTCCCATCAACAATTATCCTTGCATTCTGCGGCTGAAGCCCTATCAGCTTTCTGATGGAAGCTGATGTTTTTGATTTTGCCTTCCCCTCGAGATATCTGCCGAGCAAAATCAGTGTTATTATAACTGCTGCGGCTTCAAAATATACATATGGCTGATGTCCCCTGGAGAGGAGATACCCGGGGAACAGCGTATTAAAAACACTGAAAAGGTAGGCTGAACCTGTGCCGACTGCAACAAGGGTGTCCATGTTTGCCTGCCGGTTCATGGCTTTTTTCCAGGCATTTATGAAGAATTCCCGCCCCAGGTATATGATTACCGGCGTTGAAAAAGCCATCATTATCGGGTTGGCACCTGTTGCATGCATAAAAAACATACCGTATATGAAAACCGGTAAAGTAAGTATTGCCGATGCAGCTACCTTATTCCGGAGCCCGGAGAGTCTTTCCTTTTCCTGTGTGCCGGTTCCGTCGTCTGAGATTTGCTCCCTTACCGAAAGTCCATATCCTGATTTTCTCAGAATCGCGTCAAGCCGGCTGAAACCAGTGTTGCGGTTATCATACTCAACTATAACTGTACCTGTTGCAAGGTTAACATCTGCGAACCGCACACCTTTCTCTTTTTGCAGTAGATTTCCCACATTTGCCGCACATGATGCACACGACATACCATCTACCATCCATGTTTCCTTTTTCATGTTCATCTTTATGGAGATTTTACCCACTTTATGAACAATTAATAATTGTTATGGTTCACACAATTATTGCCGGAGAAGCATTACACGCAGACTGTTAATAGTAATCAGGCTTATAAGTCTGTTCCCTGACCCATCCGGCCCATTCCTGGGGAGTTTTTGATTTGTCAAATATTTTCCAGGAAATCGGTTTCCTGATTATGACCTCAAGGCTCTTGTTTCTCTTATTGAAGAATTCTCTCGGTAGAAGTGACAGTTCAAGATTGACCTTTATAAAAAACAGATTTCTCAGAAAGCTGATTAGGTAAAAAATAAATGAATTCCTTCCGGGGAAGTACAGGGGTACAATATCCCGTTTGCATTCAATTGCCTTTGTGATAAAGCTTTTATGCCACATGCTGTCCTGAACCCTGAAATTTGTGTATCTGGAAACCAAGCCGGCAGGAAAATGTGTAATGGGTATGTCAGATTTGTATACCTTGTCCAGCTCGCGGATATATTCCCTGTAGCTGCTCCTGCCAAATACATCTACTGCAGCTATAAGAGGCCTTAACTGTGGGATAAGCATAAAGACATCATTTCCTATTGCCCTTAGGTCACCATACCTGGAAGACACCAGCCACGTTATGAGCAAGCCGTCAGCTACCCCGTATGGGTGGTTGGCAACGAAAAAACACCGGCCATTACCGGGTAAATTTTCAATTCCCTTTATAACAGGGCGTATGTTTATATCTTCAAGCATAACTGGCAGGAAATCAACTCCCTTATAATCCCGGTATTCATCAATTATCCTGTTGATCTCATCCTGCATTATTATTTTTTCAATCAATTTGAATACAACACCGGGCATCCGCTGGAGGAGTGGGGATTCGCTGGTTTTGGCCAGTTCTCTTATACTTATCTTCTCAGAGGTTATATACCCTTTTTCTGACATTTTTTAAGAATTATATCTTTTTTATGAAATAAATATATAATATTGCATGCAGAAATAATATTGATATGACCATTAATTCAATGACGGCTTTCCTGCATTATCATCATCATTGTGATGTTGAATAGGTATGCAGAATTGCCGCCAGGCGTAAAGATATACTTTAAAAGGTCTGCATACTGTTTGCAGGCCTTTTTTTTATTAATATTAGTCAGATAAATTTATGGAAAAGCTAAAAATCGCAATTCAAAAATCAGGAAGGTTAAGTGAGAAATCGCTGGAAATCATATCTGAAGCAGGGATAAACCTGGGAAACGGTTCTCGGAAACTGATTTCACCATCATCAAATTTCCCTGTTGAGATCCTGTTCCTCCGGGATGATGATATACCGAAATATATTGCTGACGGGGTAGCAGACGCCGGCATTGTCGGGGAGAATGTTTTTGCCGAATCGGATGTTGCACTGGAGATCCATGAGAGACTTGGTTTCGCCAGGTGCAGGCTTTCGCTGGCCGTTCAGAAATCGGTTGATTATAAAGGAACATCGTTTTTCGCAGGAAAGAGAATTGCAACTTCTTATCCTAATATTCTGAGGTGCTGGCTTGACAAAAAAGGAATAAAGGCCGATATACACGTAATTGCCGGATCAGTGGAAATTGCAACCGGGATCGGACTGGCAGACGGTATATTTGACATAGTCAGCTCAGGAAGCACTCTTCTGAGCAACGGGTTGAAAGAGGTCGAGAGAATAATGGACTCGGAAGCTGTTTTACTTGGTTCTCCGGCGCTTGCCGGACGCAAAGCCGGAATTATGGAGGAGTTTTTGTTCAGGCTCAGGACTGTACTGGCATCAAGAAACAACAAGTATATCCTGCTTAATGCCCCGGATGACAAGCTGGATAAGATAATAGAAGCTATACCGGGCATGAAGAGTCCGACTGTCCTGCCACTGGCCCTTAAAGGCTGGAGTTCTGTTCATTCGGTAGTAAATGAAAACGATTTCTGGCAGGTGATAGGAAAGCTGCGTGAGTATGGTGCCCAGGGCATTCTTGTCATACCGATAGAGAAAATGATTGTATAATATAATTCTGTAGCAATGGAGATTTTTATCAATCCCCCTTTCGGGCAATGGGAGGAGCTTTGCAGGCGGCCTCATATTGACAATTCAAAGCTGGAAAAGGATGTCCGGGATATAATGGACATGGTAAAGCGTGAAGGTGATGATGCGCTTAAAAAATTCAGCCGGCAGTTTGATGGTGCTGAGGTGTCTGATCTGCGGGTTGCTGATGAAGAAATCAGGAAGTCGGCAGACCTCCTTGACGGCCGGCTGAAGGATGCAATAAAGCTGGCAGCGGGTAACATTGAAGCTTTTCACAGGGCACAGAAACCTGCTGAAGTGAAAGTTACCACCATGCCCGGAGTAGAGTGTACGATGAAGTATCTTCCGATTGAAAAGGTAGGTTTGTACATTCCCGGTGGCACAGCCCCGTTGTTCTCAACGGTCCTGATGCTTGCCATACCGGCACATATTGCCGGTTGCAGGGAGGTAATCATCTGCACGCCTCCAGGTGGCAATGGCGAGATCCATCCGGCAATACTTTATGCAGCCTCAATTTCAAATGTAACCACTGTTTACCGTACCGGAGGGGCACAGGCTGTTGCTGCAATGGCATGGGGCACGGAGACAATTCCCAGGGTTGACAAGATATTTGGTCCTGGAAACCAATGGGTTACAATGGCGAAGCAGATTGCAACAAGTTATGGAGTTGCTATTGACCTTCCTGCTGGTCCCTCAGAAGTTGCCGTGATAGCTGACAATACCGTTCCCTCCTCTTTTGTGGCTGCTGATCTCCTATCCCAGGCTGAACATGGCGAAGACAGCCAGGTGATGCTGTTGACCACTGACAACACAATAATTGAAAAGGTTAAAATTGAGATTGAGCGCCTTATGAACCGTCTGCCAAGGCGCGATATAGCATCAGAAGCCCTGAAATATTGCCGTATTCTCCTGTTTGACACCTATGATGAACTGATGGATTTTACTAATGCCTATGCTCCTGAACACCTTATTATTGCAACTGAAAATTACAATGAACTTGCTGACAGGGTATTGAACGCCGGATCTGTTTTTCTTGGAAACTACACGCCGGAGAGTGCGGGAGACTATGCATCAGGTACCAACCATACGCTTCCGACAAATGGTTTTGCAAGGGCCTGGAGCGGTGTCGGAACCGGTGCTTTTATGAAGCGGACCAGTTTCCAGGAAATTACACCCGACGGGATAAGGGCCCTCGGACCCGTAATTGAGTTTATGGCCCAGGCAGAAGAGCTTGAGGCTCACAGGCAGGCCGTAAAGGTACGTCTCGATTATCTGATGAATAAAACCAATGAATCATGGAATCAGTCAATTCACTGATCAGGAAAAATATCAGGGAGCTTAAACCTTATTCATCAGCCCGCGATGAGTTTGAGGGTGATAATGCGGTATTTCTGGATGCCAATGAGAATCCCTATTTCCGTCCCCTGAACAGGTATCCCGATCCGCGACAGCGATATCTTAAAAAAGTTATTTCAGATATGACGCAGCTCCCTGCTGACAATATTTTTGCCGGGAACGGGAGCGATGAAGCCATTGACCTGCTGATGAGGGCATTTTGTGAGCCCGGTACAGATAACGTTGTAGCACCTGACCCAAGTTATGGAATGTATGAGGTGGCTGCTGCCATTAATGGGGCTGAATACCGCAAAGCTCAATTAAATGAGGATTTTTCTCTGAATACGGAAGCGCTCAGGGAAGTTGCGGATGGCAATACCAGGATAATATTCCTGTGCTCGCCAAACAATCCTACCGGAAATAGTTTCATGCGCAGTGAAGTTCTTGGAATACTGGACTGGTTCGGTGGCATACTGGTTATAGATGAAGCTTATATCGATTTTTCCGGAACTCAGGCTTTTATTGACGATGTACTGAAGATCCCGAATTTGGTTGTTTTACGTACGCTTTCCAAGGCCTGGGGGAGGGCAGGGATAAGACTTGGAATGGCATTCGCCGGAAGGGAAATAATTGATGTTCTTAATAAAATAAAGCCCCCATACAATGTCAATTCACTCACAATTGACGAGGCCGTAAGAACATTGCATGATTGCAGGTTGAAAGATCAGGTTGTTGCCGGGATTATTGATACAAGGTCAATGCTTTTTGAAAGACTTAATAATTATTCTTTTGTTAAAAAAGTCTATCCGTCTGACGCGAACTTCATACTTGTTAAGGTTGATGATGCCGAAGATCTATACAGTTATCTTGTAGACATAAACATAATAGTGAGAAACCGTTCTTCGGCAACAGGATGCAGTAATTGCCTGCGAATTACAGTAGGCAGCCATGAGGAGACAGACATTCTTCTTGATGCCCTCGGAGAATATGAAAGATCGCACAAAAATCACTCATAAAAACAGACAGATGAAGAAGGCATTATTTATTGACCGCGACGGCACGCTGATAGTTGAGCCCCCTGATGACTATCAGGTTGACTCACTCGCGAAGCTGGAATACCTGCCTGGTGTATTCAGGGCGATGTACAATATTCGAAAAAACCTGGACTATGAGCTGGTTATTGTGTCCAACCAGGACGGACTTGGCAGTGAAAGTTATCCTGAGGAGGATTTCCTGTCAGTCCAGGAAAAGATGCTCAAGGCTTTCGAAAATGAAGGCGTTGTTTTTGACGAAATTCTGATCGACAGGTCATTACCCGAAGATAATCTTCCTACAAGGAAGCCCGGAACAGGACTTTTAGGCAAATACCTTGAAGGGGACTATGATCTGGGAAATTCTTTTGTTATCGGAGACAGGCTGACTGACATTCAGCTGGCTGACAATCTTGGATGCAAAGGAATATTGATAGGCAGCCCGGAAAGAATTGCAGAGGTCAGGCAGGCTTCGCTTGAAAAGAGTTGCTCACTTGTAACAGCCTCATGGAATGAGATCTTCATGCACCTTTTACTGCCTGAGCGAACTGCCACTGTCAGAAGGGAAACATCTGAAACGAAGATAGAGATTGATCTATCCCTTGATGGGACAGGAAAATCTAAAATTGAAACCGGGCTCGGTTTCTTTGATCATATGCTGGAACAGATCGCAAGACATTCCGGTTGCAACCTGGATATAAGGGTCAGGGGAGACCTGCACCGGGACGAACATCATACAATCGAGGATACGGGACTGGCTCTGGGCCAGGCATTTCTTAAAGCTCTCGGAAACAAAACAGGGATTGAACGGTACGGATTTTTTTTGCCTATGGATGATGCGGCAGTTCTGTGCGGGATTGATTTTGGCGGCCGGTCATGGCTTAACTGGGAGGCTGATTTCAATCGCGAAAAGATAGGTGATGTTCCTACCGAAATGTTTTCCCACTTCTTCCACTCTTTTAGTGAAGAAGCCAGATGCAATCTGTACGTCAGGGCTGCCGGAAAAAATGAACATCACAAGATAGAAGCCATTTTCAAGGCGTTTGCACGGTCAATCCGTATGGCTGTGAGGAGGGAACCACTGAACCAGGAGTTGCCGACGACAAAGGGAATGCTTTAGTAGTTAAAAAAAATATTGGACCAAACACACTTGAGGTGAATAGCAGAAACGATATAGTCATTATAAGGTATAATGCCGGCAATATCAGGTCGGTTGATTTTGCACTGCAGCGACTCGGGTTATCTTCTGAGATAACTGATGATCATGAAAAGATCAGAAACGCAGGCAAGGTCATTTTTCCCGGAGTGGGTGAAGCGTCAGGCACTATGGAGCATCTCAGGGAGAGGGGACTTGATTCTGTAATTAAAGAGCTGAAGCAGCCTGTATTGGGCATATGTCTTGGCATGCAGCTTATGTGCCGGTTTTCCGAGGAAGGGAATACAAGTTGCCTCGGCATTTTTGATGCCGATGTGGTCAGGTTCAGGACGGGGAAAGTTCCCCATATGGGATGGAATGAACTGGAAGATCTCCGTGGGTATCTCTATGACAATTCAGCCGGCAGGGAGTTTGTCTATTTTGTTCATTCCTATTATGTACCCGAGGTAATGAATACTACTGCCGTCAGTGATTACGGGTGCAGGTTTTCAGCATCACTTGAGCGGGATAATTTTTTTGCAACGCAATATCATCCTGAAAAATCAGGAAGTTACGGCGAAAAAATATTACAAAGATTTATTCAATTATGATTGAACTGATACCGGCAATAGACCTGATAGAGGGCAAATGTGTCAGGCTTGAAAAGGGGAATTTCAATTCGAAAACGATTTACCGGGATGATCCGGTTGACCTGGCGAAAAAATTTGAGGACCTTGGCTTCAGGCGACTGCATATAGTCGATCTTGAAGGTGCGGGCAAGGGCCGGCTGACCCATCTGAAGGTGTTGGAAAAAATTTCGGCAAGAACTGCCCTGTTCACTGATTTTGGAGGCGGGATAAAGGATCTGGCAGATGTCAGGTCCATATTCAGTGCAGGTGCATCAATGGTTTGCATTGGAAGTATGGCAGTAAAAAACGAAGACGAATTGGACAGGGTGCTGGCAGAATATGCAGGAAATAGGATCCTGCTTGCTGCTGATGCCAGGGATGAAAAGATTGTCATTTCCGGATGGAAAGAGGATGCCGGGATACCCCTGATCGAATTTATCGGGAAAATGATGAAAAAGGGTATTTCAACTGTTCTTTGCACTGATATTGAGCGTGACGGGATGCTGTCGGGGACCTCGGTAGGCCTGTACAAAAAAATCATGGAAAACTATCCGGGCCTTTTCCTGATAGCAAGCGGAGGTGTCGGATCTGCAGGTGATATAGGATTACTTGATGAGTCCGGTATCCCGGCAGTGGTTTTTGGAAAGGCATGGTATGAAGGTAAAATCAGGTTTGACGACCTTAAAAATTTCTTTGTATAACAGATAATTGATCGATATGCTTGCAAAAAGAATTATTCCCTGCCTGGATGTACTTGACGGCAAGGTTGTGAAAGGTGTTAATTTTGTTAACCTGCAGGAGATTGGCGATCCTGTTGAGCATGGTGCATGGTATTCGGAACAGGGGGCAGATGAGCTGGTTTACCTCGATATTACAGCTACCCATGAAAAGAGAAAGCTTCTGACCGGTCTTGTAAGAAATGTAGCTGAGACTATAAACATACCATTTACTGTTGGAGGAGGTGTGAACGGAATTGCCGATGCCGGGATACTGCTGGAGGCCGGGGCTGACAAGATCAGTGTTAATTCAGCTGCGATACTTGATCCCGCACTGATCGACCAGGTGGCAAAATCTTTCGGAAGCCAGTTCCTTGTGGTGGCAATTGATGCCAAGAACCATGATGGTAAGTGGGTTGTATACAGAAGCGGAGGGCGGATAGTGACCGACCGCGAACTGTTTGAATGGGCATCTGAGGTGTGCGACAGGGGAGCGGGTGAGATACTCTTTACATCAATGGACCATGACGGGGTGAAAACAGGCTATGCATGCAGGGAGCTTGCACTTATGTCGGAGAAGTTACCTGTGCCTGTAATTGCCTCAGGAGGAGCAGGAAAACCCGAACATTTCCTGGAGGCCTTTACTGAGGGGAAGGCTGATGCCGCACTGGCTGCCAGTGTATTTCATTACAATGAGATATCAATACCTGATTTAAAGCAATATTTAAGCAGTAACAATGTACCGGTAAGATTATAAATATCATGGAAACAGATTTTGAAAAGTGCGGCGGGCTGGTTCCCGTCATAGTCCAGGACTCCCTGACAAAGCAGGTTCTGATGCATGCCTGGATGAACAGGGAAGCTCTTGACCTCACAAAGAAAACAGGTAAGGCAACCTTTTACAGCAGGTCAAGAAAGAAACTATGGGTTAAAGGTGAAACCAGCGGAAACTGGTTGAAGGTTGTCTCCATATCAACGGACTGCGATGGTGATACACTGTTGCTGAAGGCTGAGCCGGCCGGACCGGTATGCCATACCGGCAGTGATACCTGTTTTGGCGAAGAGAGAAACAAGAATATCGGATTTCTTAAAGTTCTGGATGAGGTGATTGCTCAGCGAAAGAGGGAGTTGCCTGATGGATCCTATACAACAACATTGTTCAGGTCGGGTGTGGAGAAGATTGCCCAGAAAGTGGGTGAAGAAGCTGTTGAACTTGTGATTGAAGCTGTTGGCGGCCGTGACAGGGAATTACTTGGTGAGGCTGCCGACCTGTTGTATCATCTGATGGTTCTCCTGCGACATCGTGGACAGTCCCTCAAAAGCGTCGTTGACGTTCTTGAAGAACGCCACTCCTGATCGGGATTTAATCTTAATATATATTGATGCCTTTCCTTGAATGATCTTATAAAAAATGCCTTATGTTTTTATATATTGCATTCATTAAAAACACAAATCATTGAAAATGAGATCGCATTTGGTTCCTGCATTGGTGCTTTCCGGTTCGCTGACAGCTTTTATTATTTTCATGTTCAGTAATTGCAACGGACAAAGACCTTCTGAAATGAGTCAAGAACAGGTCATTCATGAACAGGCACTGGTTTTTTTTCGACCCATGCCTGAGAATGCATTCAAAGAAGGGGAAGAGGCTTGTGACGAGCTTATCGAGCTTGGTAAGATGCTCTATTATGAACCCAGACTCTCCAAAAGCGGCCTGATCAGCTGCCACACCTGTCATAATTTTGGCCTGGCAGGTGTCGATAATCTGCCTGTATCAATCGGCCACATGTGGCAGAAAGGTCCCAGAAATGCTCCAACAGTGCTGAACGCAGCGTTGCATAGTTCACAGTTTCTTGACGGCAGGGAGCCGGATGTTGAATCACAGGCACTTATGCCAATCCTTGACCCCGTTGAAATGGCCTCGTCGGAAGAGCATGTTCTTGCAGTTATTGGTTCAATACCTGAATATGTTGAACGTTTCAGGAGGGCATTCCCTGAGCAGCAGGAGCCCCTGGTTTATGAGAATGTTGGCATCGCCATAGGTGCATTTGAGCGGATACTGCTTACCTTTTCGCCATTTGACAGCTTTCTGAAAGGTGATATGAGTGCACTTTCCGAAGATGAACTACGGGGTTTGGTTACATTTATTGATGTCGGATGTACCACATGCCATGTCAGGGAGACTCTTGGAGGCCATACATTCGCAAAGTCTATAACTCCCCGGGAACTTTCCGGCGATGCTGAACCTGACCTTGGAAGGTTTGAATTTACCGGCCGGGAAGAGGATAAGCATTTCTTTAAAGTGCCTTCCCTTTTAAATGTTGCAGAAACCTTCCCCTACTTTCATGACGGAAGCGAGTGGTCACTGAGGGAGGCAACCAGGGTTGTTGCCATGTCTCAGCTTGATGTTAAACTTACCGATGACCAGTTAAACGACCTTGTAAGTTTTATGGAATCCCTTTCGGGGGAAGTTCCCGAATATGCCAGGCTTATTCCCGTATTGCCTCCTTCAACTGAAACGACGCCTCTTCCCGTTTTCGACTGATCTCCCGGCAATCAAATTTCTACATTTTTCACGGTTTTTGAGCCGTGATGAGCCTTTTTCATGTATGTAGTAATAGAAAGCGATGCTATTTAAATTTAAACTTAATAAACATGAAAAAGGTTTTTGGACTTATATTCACGGTTTTGTTGTTTTTTGTTACATCCTGCGAGGATGATGAGGTTTCACCCGATTTCGGCATAATAGCAAATGCAGGAGATGACCGGGAGGTTTTTGCGGGTGAAGAGGTAATTCTGGACGGGACCGGCACTGTTGATGAGTCGGGAGAAGGCTTCCAGGCGGACTGGTCTTTTGTTACAACTCCCGAAGGGAGCGAAGCTGTAATAGTTGATGCTGCCTCAATTACGGCCAGGTTTACCCCGGACATTGAAGGTGAGTATTCAATCAGGCTTACTGTTGAGAACGATTATGGCTCCGACAGCGATGAAATCAATATCCTGGCCATTGATGCAAGTGACATGGCAACCATTTTTGAACTTGCAGAAAATACTGAAGGTTTTTCCATTCTTACCGAGGCAGTTTTAAGATTTCCTGAACTTGTTGCATTCCTTTCAGATGAAAATTTGTCACTTACCCTCATGGCTCCAAACGATGAAGCTTTTGAGGACCTGTTTGCAGCATCCGCTTACAATTCTTTGGATGACATACCCGATAATATCCTCCTTGATATACTGCTTTACCACGTAATAGGAGAAACTATTCTCAGGGCTTCGGATATTGCGGGCGGGTCAGTACTCAAACCCATGCTTGAGGGAGCTGAAATAATTGTTACTGTCGACGGTGAGGAGATATTCCTTAACAATAATGCCTTAATAAGTTCGGCTGATATTCATGCAGTAAATGGAATCGTGCATGTTATTAATGCAGTACTTCTTCCGCCGTTAAAGATATCGGGCGACTTCAGCGAAGACCTGGTCTTGTCGGCTCCGTTCGAGTATTTTGTGACCAGCCGTATGCGCATATTGAACCAGTCAACACTAACAATTGCCCCAGGTACCAGGCTTAGTTTTGCAGAAGATGCTTCGCTCATTGTACAGGATGGAAGTATTATATCGGCAGAGGGCACGGCAGAGGACCAGATCCTGCTGACAGCGACTGAAGAGACCCCGGGATGGTGGAGAGGCGTCCAGATCAGGGAGACGCAAAGCACTGCGAATATCCTTGACCATGTAATCATCGAATACGGTGGTGGTGGCACATACTGGTCCACACAGTCACGAACAGCAAACCTGGTTGTTGGCGGAAGAATCTCATCCGAAGCTGCCCGTGTAACTGTCTCAAACAGCATCTTCAGGCACAGTGCCGATGCCGGAATATATGTGAGAGATCCTTCTGAATTACCTGCTTCCGTAAATAACAACTATACCGGAAACAAGATAAGTGGCATTATACCGGCAACCGGAATTGAGTATTTTGATGGAAGCTCCGCTTATACCGGTAATGAAACTGATGGTATAGTAATCTATTCAGGAGATTACAACGTGCGGAACGTGACATGGAAGAATTCCGGGGTGCCTTATATCGTGAATGACAGGATCCGTATCTCCGAAATTGAGCTTACCATAGAAGCCGGGACAGAGTTTGCTTTTAACAACGACACTTACTTCCAGGTAAGAGATGGGGCAATCATACGTGCCCACGGTGAACAAGGGAATCCCGTAATGTTTACTGCAACGGAAAACACACCGGGATGGTGGAGAGGCTTCAACATCCAGGGCTCGATGAGCACCCAGAACGTTCTTGACCATGTAATCATAGAATATGCAGGAGGCAATGGATTCTGGTCAACTCACAATACATATGCAAATCTTGTAATCGGGGGAAGAATTGCCAGCGAGGCTGCACGACTGCGCGTGACCAACAGTGTTTTTAGGAATAGTGAGGAACATGGTCTGCATCTGACAAGCAGTTCTGAAATGCCTGCATCATCGGGCAATATTTATACTGACAATATGAGAGCCCCCGTGTTCATGGGGCAGTCCGGCATGCATTTTATGGATGGTGGATCATCATTTACCGGAAACAATGGAAATGATCATATCCTTGTTGTCAGACAAGGTGAAACATCGGGAAATATAACATGGAACAAACTGGATGTACCCTACCGGGCAAGGGAAGAACTGCGCATTTTCGAAACTGAACTGACAATTGAGGCCGGTGCTGTCTTTGAGTTTGAAAACGGTGCCGGACTGGCTTTCAGGGATAACACTGTGATCAGTATCGAAGGCACATCTGACGATCCGGTACTGTTTACAGGTTCAGAAAAAGTTGAAGGCTGGTGGAAAGGATTGTTGTTAAGTAATACACCGAGCTCACAGAATACAATTGACAATGTTATTATTGAATACGGAGGAGGAGGGAGCTACTGGTCAACCCATAACCAGCTTGCCAACCTTGTTATCGGTGGACGTACCGGTTCTGATGCTGCAAGGGTCAGTGTTACCAACAGTATATTCCGAAACAGCGGTGATTACGGTATCGTTATAAGCGCCGAATCTGATGTCAATGACGATCTTTGCACTGAAAATGTGTTCGAAGGAAATCAGGGCGGCAACTGCTTCTTCAGGTAGACTGTCAGACGGTACATGAAGAGAGATGATCCTTGTTATATGAAATTCGGGGAGGTATGCCAACAGTGTGCCTCCCCGAATTATTATTGCGGGTGGTTTTGATCTTCAGGAGAGTTGCTACGATTGCCGGTATGCTCCGGTAAGTATCCCGGCCAGGGCAAAGATACTCCTGGTGACAGGTGGCCAGGCTTGTAGCTGTCAATATGATTCTTGTAATATGGCCGGGTTATATTGCCATCCGGGCCGGTTTCACCGGACCCTGCAGGAGAATCATGGTTAACATGGTTCTGCCACACCAAAACTGATAAAAGGGAGATTAAGTTGACTGCCATGGCAGCTATGGGGATTACCAGTTCTTTTTGTTTCCTGATATATTTTCCAAATATGTATTTTGAGGTCTGTTCCCTTGCCTTTAGAGGCAGACAGTAGAGAATACTTTCGATATCCTGCCTTAATGCCAATGCACTCAGGTACCTGGATCGGGGATCAACAGCAAGTGCCTTGCATAACAGGGCATCCATATCCCGGCATATCATATTGGAAAACCGGCGTTTGAATGTACCTTTTAAAAACCTTTTCAGTGTTTCCGGGGTCAGATCATATTCTCGTGGTTGTGATGCTGGTGAGAGGTGATTACAACCTGTAATTAAAAGATACAATACTTTGCCCATCTGGTAAACATCCATTGCAGTAGAAAGCCTTCCCCCGCCAAACTGTTCCGGGGCTGAATAGCCTATTGTACCAGAAAAAGCAGCTTCATTGGAATGGGCGCCGTTTTCATCGACCGGTATTGAAATTCCGAAGTCTACCAGTTTGACAACCCCGTCGGAGGTTACAAGAATATTCCCGGGTTTTATGTCTTTATGAATGATCTTATTGTCATGTGCATATTGAACAGCATCGCACACCTGCAGGAACAGTTTCAGGCGTTCACCCAGTTTTAACTTTGATTCCCTGCAATAGGCATCAACCGGAATACCGTCAATGTATTCCATCACCAGGTAACTGTATCCCTCATCTGTAATGCCTCCGTCAAAGAATCTTGCAATATTTGGGTGATTCAGGCGGGACAGCATCTGCTGTTCTGTCCGGAATCTGTTTTGTGACTGGGAATTGCCGGAAGGTGATCCTGAAATCTTTATTGCAACTTCCTGCTCGATCTGGCCGTCAACCCTCTCTGCAAGATATACCGAAGCTTTCCTGCTTCCGGATAACAGCTGCTTAATCCTGAATTTGTCAATGATCTGTCCTTCACTGTATCTGATTATGCCCGCCTCAAGTTCTGATCCGATCCTGCCTGTCAGTCGCTCAAAAAACATCTCAGCCTCTTCCCTGTTCTCCAGAAGCCGCAGGACATTCTTTACCACAGCTTCCTCTTCAATGCCGCTTTCAGCAATAATACGGTTCCAATCAGACGGAAGGGCATTTTCGCACAATTCAAACAGATACGATGTTTTGTCATATTCTTTTAACCGACCAGCCATAAGACGGGGTGTTAAGTTTATCCCTCAATATACTGGGTGTAAAGCCATGAACGTGCCATGCTCCAGGAACGTTTTACCGTTGCCGGGCTGATCTGAAGGACCTCGGCCGTTTCCTCAACTGACATACCTCCAAAGAACCTGCATTCTACTATTCTTGCCTGCCTGTCATTGCAGGCTTCCAGTTTTTCAAGGGCATCATTTATCATCAGAAGCTGTTCTGATGTCTGATCGCTCAGTTGCAGGGAAGCTTCGGAACCGGTGCCTAAAGCCACCTGTTTTGTACCACCGCCACGTTTTAATGTTCGCTTTTTTAAAGAGGCATTTATTAATATCTGACGCATCGCTTTGGCTGATGCGAAAAAGAAATGTGACCGGTTTTTGAAACTGCCGGATCCTGTCCGTAAAAGCTTCAGATAAGTCTCATGTACAATAGCGGTTGTATTGAGGGTGTCAATATCGAAAAACCTGACCCTCAGATTGTGGGCATTTTCCCTGAGTTCAGCGTAAGCAATGGATACCAGCTTGTTCAGCGCATCATTATTGCCATTGCCGGCTTCCTTTAAGTAGTATGAGATTTCCCTTTCGTCGATATTGCCGGTTTCTGCCATCTGGTAGGATTTTGTGAATATAACCGTAGATGTCAATTCATATGATACAACAAGTTGAATGCAGAATTGTTGAATCAAAAAAATTTGAATTCTTTAACTTTTTGGTTTGTAACCAGGTTGGAATTAAATTGTTAATACGAAGCTGAACATTATCGGTACATAGTTTGTTTAAAATAGAAAAGATCATGATTGTAACAATTTTTTATATAATATTAACCCTGTTATACCCGGCATCCGGTTATACATCAAACATTTCAGTAAAAATGAATGATCAGGTTGAAAACACAGAAATAATCACTCTCGGCGCCGGTTGTTTCTGGTGCGTTGAGGCAATCTTTGAAAGAGTAGAGGGCGTGACAGATGTAAAATCGGGTTACTCAGGCGGAAATATTCCTGATCCGACCTACAGGGAGGTAACTTCCGGGCGAACCGGACATGCCGAGGTAGTTCAGGTTACCTATGACCCGGCAGTTTTGCCCTTTGCCAGGCTGCTTGAGATATTTTTCATGACACACGATCCGACAACCCTTAACCGGCAGGGAGCTGATGTCGGCACACAATACCGGTCGGCAATTTTCTATCACACTGACGGACAGAAACGCGTAGCTGAAGAGGTAAAGGCGATGCTTGACGGTTCAGATATCTGGGACGACCCTATAGTGACTGAAGTAACCCCCTTTTTGGGCTTTTATGAGGCAGAGGATTACCACCAGGAGTATTTCAGGAATAATCCCAACCAGGGTTACTGCCGGATGGTAATAGCCCCCAAGGTCGAAAAGTTCGAGAAGGCTTTCGAAAACTATCTTCGCAAGTAATTGAGAGCCTTTAAGCGTCAAGCAATAAAAATCTTCATCATGGTATCAGTCCCCCGTAAGATAAGCTGAGATCGAATTTGCAGCTCTTCTGCCTGAAATTATAGCAGTAACTACAAGAGATGCCCCGGAGGCGCTGTCGCCGGAGGCAAACACTTTTTCATTGGTCGTGTTGTAATTGGAATCGATCAGTATATTTCCCTTTTCATCAAGGCCTAACCCGAGATCGGTTACAAGTCCATCGTGTACCGGGTGAAGGAAACCCAGGGCAAGCAACACCAGACCGGCTTTGATCTCTCTTCTGCTGCCCGGTATTTCCCTTATCTCCATCTTTCCGTTATCTGACCGGATCCATTTGACATTAGAGATTTCAGCTTTTTCAACCTTGCCGTCATTCCCCTTGAATCTGATTGTTTTGACTCCCCATAGACGTTCGCAGCCCTCTTCATGCGATGAGGATGACCTAAGTGTGTCGGGCCAGTAGGGCCAGGGATTTTCCATTCTCCTTCGCAGAGGTGGTTCAGGCATTATTTCCAACTGGATAACTGAATTTGCACCCTGCCTGTTTGCAGTACCAACGCAGTCTGATCCGGTATCGCCGCCTCCGATTACAAGAACATCCTTCCCTTTGGCTGATATTTCATCTTTGCCGGGGGGGGTGCCGGCTACAATTCTGTTCTGACTGGTCAGGTAATCCATGGCAAAATGAATCCCTTCAAGTTTCCTGCCATCGATATCCAGGTCGCGGGGTTGCATTGCGCCGGTGGCAAGGCATATGGCATCAAAGGATCTAAGAAGCTCGCCGGCGGAAATATCTTTACCCGCATCTACAGAAGTCCTGAACAGCACCCCTTCCTCTTTCATCAGATCAAGTCTCCGGTCAACAATATTCTTGCCCAGCTTGAAATCAGGTATTCCATATCTGAGCAAACCTCCCGGCTCATCGTCCTTTTCAAACAGAGTTACCAGGTGTCCATCCCTGTTCAGAATGTCGGCACATGCCAGTCCCGCCGGCCCCGACCCAATCACGGCAACCCTCTTTCCGGTGCGGTTCTCAGGCGGTCTTGCAGTGATATATCCGTTTTTAAACGCCTTCTCAGCTACCGCCGCTTCATTCTCCCTTATTGTTACAGGTTCTTCATGTATTGCCAGTACGCATGACTTTTCACATGGAGCAGGACAAACCCTGCCGGTAAATTCCGGAAAATTATTGGTTGTATGAAGAATATCTGATGCAGCTTTCCAGTCGCCCCTGTAAATTGCATCCTGCCACTCGGGCATGCTGTTGATTACCGGACATGCCCATTGGCAGAACGGGACACCGCAGTCCATGCATCTTGATGCCTGCAGTTTGCGATCTGTCTCATTAAGTGTCTGTTCGACCTCTGAGAAATCATTCAGCCGTTCATGTACCGGCCTGTTGCCTCCCTCTTTGCGGGCCACCTTAATAAATCCCCTTGGATCTCCCATGTTAACAGGTTTTAATATTGCTATCCCATTCAGTAATGATGCTGTGGTCTGTCGTCTGTTGTCTCAAGCTTCTTTCTGAGGTTCTCCAGCTTCATCTCCTGCAGAACCTTCTTGTATTCAAACGGTATCACCTTAACGAACCGGGGAAGATATTCGTCCCATTCCACCAGGATCTTCTCGGCAAGCTTACTGCCGGTATATAGGAGGTGTTTTCCTATTATCTCCTGCAGTTCACTTATATCTGCAATATCTTCAGGTTTCTCCAGCTCAACCAGTCCGCGATTACAGAAATAATCGAAATTACCTTTCAAATCAAGCACCCATGCAACGCCTCCGCTCATGCCTGCTGCAAAATTCCGTCCGGTTGAACCAAGAATCACAACCCGGCCGCCGGTCATGTATTCACAGCCATGGTCGCCGACTCCTTCTGCAACAGCAATTGCGCCGCTGTTCCTGACCGCGAAGCGTTCACCTGCGATGCCCCGGACAAACAGCTCGCCGCTGGTTGCGCCGTAAAGAACTGTATTGCCGGTTATAATGTTCTCCTCGGGTGCGAACTTTGACCCTGCCGGCGGTGTAAGTACTATCCGGCCTCCTGAGAGTCCCTTGCCCAGGTAATCATTTGAATCACCTTCAAGGTGAAAATGTATACCCTTAACCAGAAACGCACCAAAACTCTGACCTGCAGAACCATAAAATCTGGCATTTATCGTATCTTCGGGAAGTGCACCGGGGCCTCTCCTCCTGGTAATCTCACCTGAAAGCATGGTTCCTGCGGCCCGGTCTGTGTTCCTTATAGGCTTCGATATCCAGACCCGTTCACCACGGCTGACAGCTTTGGATGACAGCCTGATCAGTTCCCTGTCAATTATTCCTGAAATCTTGTGTTCCTGTGGCTTTTTAAAGTATCTGGGCAAATCGCCGTTTGCCTCGGGATAGAAAAGCATGCGCGACAGATCAGCATGTTTTGCTTTCCAGTGGGATATATCCTTTCTCACTTCAAGGAGATCGGCGCGCCCGACCAGTTCATCAAACTTTCTGAATCCGGCCCCGGCCATAATCTCGCGAACCTCCCTGGCTACGAACCTGAAATAATTTTCCACATAATCTGCCTTCCCGAGGAACCGTTTCCTGAGTTCCTCATCCTGGGTGGCCACTCCTACGGGACAAGTATTAAGGTGGCACTTCCTCATCATTACGCAACCCAGAACGATAAGGGCAGCGGTTGAAAAGCCGAACTCCTCGGCGCCCAGCATGCCCATAAGTATAACGTCATGCCCGGTCTTGAGCTGTCCGTCTGTTTGAAGCCTGACCCTGTCCCTCAGATTGTTCAGGACAAGAGTCTGGTGAGTCTCGGCGATGCCAAGCTCTGCAGGAAGTCCGGCATGCCTTATTGAACTGGCAGGACTCGCGCCCGTGCCACCTTCACAGCCCGATATCGTTATCAGGTCAGCTTTAGCTTTTGCAACCCCTGCTGCAATAGTCCCCACCCCATATTCCGATACCAGTTTTACCGAGATCACCGCGGCAGGATTGATGCATTTCAAATCGAATATCAGCTGGGCCAGATCCTCAATGGAATATATGTCGTGATGGGGGGGAGGAGAGATAAGAGTTATGCCCGGTGTTGAATTCCTGAGCCCCGCAATTATATTATTTACCTTGAATCCGGGAAGCTGTCCGCCTTCACCAGGTTTTGCCCCCTGCGATATTTTTATCTGGATCTCGTCGGCATTGACAAGGTATCCGGCTGTAACGCCAAACCTGCCTGATGCGACCTGCTTGATGGCACTTCTCCTGTTTTCATGGCCGGATCCGGCACTGTATCGGCCAGGGTCTTCACCTCCCTCACCGGTGTTGCTCCTGCCGCCAATCCGGTTCATAGCGATTGCAAGGGCCTCATGTGCCTCCTTGCTTATGGAGCCATATGACATGGCACCGGTTACAAATCTTTTCAGGATAGCCTCCTCAGGTTCAACTTCGTCAATGGGCACCGGGTTTTTCCTGATATCGAGGTATCCTCTCAGAAACGACGGTTTGCGGTTTTCCAGGTACACATGGGAGCTGTATTCACGGTATTTGTCATAATCATTATTTTTTGCAGCCCATTGCAGCAGGCTTATGGTCTCAGGATTCCATCCGTGATGCTCTCCGTTCATCCTGAAAGAATAATATCCCTGGGTAACCGGCATAAAGCCGTTTTCTGACCCTGAAGCTGCGAATGCCTGCTGGTGAGGTTTGGCAGCTTCAGCGGCGATGCCGTCAAGGCCGATACCGCCTATACTGGAGGCGGTGCCGTTGAAGTACCGGTTTACAACCTCTTCCGATATGCCCAGGCACTCAAAGATCTGGGCGCCATGATAACTCCGCAGGGTTGAAATACCCATTTTTGAGAGGATCTTCAATATGCCGCTGTCTATTGCCAATATGTAGTTTTCCCTGGCTTTCTTATATTCAAGCCCTGTTTCTCCTTTCTTAGACAGTTCATCGATCACGGCAAATGCCAGGTAAGGGTTAACCACACTTGCCCCGTATCCAAGCAGCAGTGCAAAGTGCATAACCTCCCGGGCTTCGGCGGTCTCTACGATCAAACCAGTCTGCATCCTCTTCTTTGAGCGGATAAGGTGATGGTGTACTGCCGATACTGCAAGGAGTGAAGGAACCGGTGCCAGGTCAGGACCAATTCCCCTGTCAGTCAGTATTAAGAAATTCACCTTTTCATCCACTGCCTTTTCTGCATCAGCGCAAAGCTTTTCAAGTGCAGATTCCATTGCACGGCTTCCTCCTGCCGGATCAAATAACATACTGAGTTCCCGGTGTGAAAAACCAGATTGATCAAGGTCTTTGAGCTTTTTCAGGTCGGTATTTATGATAACGGGGCTTTTAAACTTGACAAGCTTGCAGATACTGGGTGATTCATCCAGGATATTCTTGTTGAGTGACCCAATGTAATTGGTGAGTGACATTACAAGACCCTCCCTTATCGGGTCGATAGCCGGATTTGTTACCTGCGCGAACTGCTGTCTGAAGTAATTATAGAGCCTTTGAGGCTTGTCAGACAAAAGGGCAGGAGGGGTGTCATTACCCATCGAGGAGGTAGGCTCCTTGCCATCAATGCACATTGGCTTTATCATATCCTCAATATCTTCCCTCGTATAACCGAAAGTTTTCATCCATAAAGGATAGTTACTTCCCATTCCTGATGGAACCCTCTCCTTAATTTCAATATTCTCAAGTTCAAGCCGGTTATCCCGTAGCCAGTTACCATATGGATTCATCTTTGAAAGCTGCGATTTCAGCTCCTCATCAGAGATTATTACCCCAAGTTTTGTGTCCACAAGCAGTATCTTGCCCGGCCTTAGCCTTCCCTTCTCCTTAATCCTGTCAGGCGGGAATTCCTGCACCCCGGTTTCACTACCCATAACTATCATATCATCATCTGTTATCAGGTACCGTGAAGGACGAAGCCCGTTGCGGTCGAGTGTTCCCCCAACATACCTTCCGTCGCAGAACAGAAGTGACGCTGGCCCGTCCCATGGCTCCATGATAGTGGAGTGGTATTCATAATAGTCTTTCAGGCTTCCCGGGATCGGATTCTTGTCATTGAATGATTCAGGTACCAGCATTGACAGGGCATGAGGAAGTGAGCGCCCTGTCAGCACCAGAAACTCCAGTACATTGTCAAGCGAGGCAGAGTCGCTCTTTCCTGGTTCAATGACCGGAAAGAGTTTTTGCAGGTCGCTGCCGAAAAGATCTGTCTTCAGCAGTGATTCCCTGGTTTGCATCCACAGACGGTTCCCCCTTATTGTATTGATTTCCCCATTATGGGCAAGGTACCTGAAAGGCTGGGCAAGACCCCAGGCGGGGAATGTATTTGTACTGAATCTTGAATGGACAAGAGCGATAGCGCTTGCAAAAAGATTGTCGGCAAGGTCCGGATAGTATGCTTTCAACTGTTCCGGTGTGAACATCCCCTTGTATACGATCACCCTTGTTGAGAGGCTGGGGATAGAGAACCACTCTTTCTGTCCGATCCCTGAGTTCCTGATTGTATTCTCGGCAAGCTTTCTTATGACGTACAGCTTACGCTCCATGTCATCCTGTTCATGATTGCCGGAAATGAAAATCTGCTTAATATATGGTTCTGTTGCAAGGGCTGTTTCGCCCAGAGCCTTGTTGTTCACAGGAACATCGCGCAGAGATATGACCCCGAGTTTTTCTTCATGCACCTGTGAGAGTAGAATCTCCTCGCACTTTTCCCGGTCAGCGCTGTTGCCTGGAAGGAAGATCAATCCGGTGCCGTAGTGGCCTGCAGGGGGAAGGTTTTTTGTCTGTGCACTGTAAAATTCGTGGGGAACCTGTACCATGATGCCGGCACCGTCACCGGTCACATTGTCGGCACTTTCAGCACCCCTGTGGGTCATATTCAGCAGCACCTCCAGTCCCCGTTCAACAATGTCATGCGTTTTTTTCCCCCTGATACTTGCAACGAAACCTATTCCGCAGCTGTCGTGTTCGTTTTCAGGTGAGTAAAGTCCGTTATTTTTCATACTGGTGTTTGTCATATCAAAGAAAATAACTCCCGGTTACTCAAGCAGGCCGGCTATCGCTTTTTCGGCGGCGGTGAAATCAAACCCCGCCATTATCCTTTCCATCTTCTTCTGGATCATTTCATTGCACGGGTTGCCAGTGCTGCCGATATGTGTATGCCTGATCATGTCAGCAGGGGCAGAAGCGCCTTCCGATAAATTATCAGCCACGGTACGATAGGCATCTCTGAATGGCATTCCGCCAATTACCAGCCTGTTTACTTCTTCCACACTGTAGAGGTCCCTGTATATGGGGTCGTTCAGTATGTCAGGATTAACCCTAATCTGATCCACCACCTTGTTTGTAACCGAAAGAATATCTGCAAGCTGGCCGAAGGCCGGAAGGTAGGTCTCCTTGATAAGCTGATAATCCCTGTGGTACCCTGAAGGCAGGTTGGTGCATATAATGGATATCTCTGCCTGTACCGATTGCAGCCTGTTTCCCCTGGCGCGTACCAGCTCAAATATGTCGGGGTTTTTCTTATGCGGCATGATGCTTGAACCTGTGGTGAATTCTTCAGGAAGCTCCATGAACCTATAGTTTTGTCCGCTATAAAGGCATATTTCGCCGGCCATCCTTGAAAGTGTAGAGCCAACTGTGCCGAGTGCAAATGCAACAGTTTTTTCCATCCTGCCGCGGCTCATCTGGGCATTTACGGAATTCACATGCATGTTGCCGAAGCCCAGCAGGGATGTTGTCATTTCACGGTCGACGGGAAATGAGGAGCCAAAACCGGCTGCCGATCCGAGCGGATTCTGATCAGCCACCCTGTATGCCGCCTCAATTAATATCATGTCGTCAACAAGGCATTCTGCCCATGCACCGAACCACAAGCCAAAGGATGAAGGCATGGCAACCTGCATATGGGTGTATCCGGGCATCATCACATCCTTGTACCTGTTGCTGAGCCGCAGCAGGGTGTTGAACAATACAACCATCTGTTCAGAGATCTCTTTTAACCTGGCCCTGGTAAACAGTTTCAGGTCAACCAGCACCTGGTCGTTTCTGGATCTTGCAGCATGGACTTTTTTACCAGTTTCACCAAGGGCCGCTGTCAGCAGGATCTCCACCTGGGAGTGGACATCTTCGACACCCTCATCAATTGTGAATTCGCCTGAAACAGCCCTGGCATAGATCGCTTTCAGTTCTTTTTCCAGATTCACGAGCTCGCTCAATGAAAGCAAGCCTGATTTTTCCAGCATCCTTACATGGGCAATGGTGCCTAATACATCCCAGGGTGCGAGCATCAGATCGAGCTGACGGTCCTGTCCGCTTGTAAATTCCTCTACAAGCCTGTCAGTTTTCTTTCCTTTTTCCCAAAGCTTCATTGTCAGGATGATTGTCTTGATACGGTTATGGCGTGATGGGCCATAAGCCTGATCGCGTTGATCTTTATAAACCCTTCGCTGTCCTGCTGGTTGAAACCTCCCTCCAGGTCCATACTTGAAAGGTCCTGGTCGTAAAGCGAACTGGGTGATTCCCGTCCGTCAATCATCACGTTGCCTTTATACAGTGTCAGGTGAACTGTACCGTCAATTAGCTCCTGGCTCTTGTTTACAGCGGCCATCAGAAACTCCATCTCCGGACTGAACCAGAATCCGTTATAAACGAGTTCGGCAAATATAGGCGATAACATGTTTCGCAGCCGCATCACCTCCCTGTCCATTGCAATGCCTTCAATATCCATGTGTGCTTTCAGAAGTATCTCTGCCCCCGGAGTTTCATAGACCCCGCGGGATTTAATGCCAACATACCTGTTTTCAACCATGTCGAGGAGGCCAATGCCGTTTTCAGCTCCCAATGTGTTAAGGTAATTAAACAGTTCCAGGGCGCCCGTTTTTTCTGTGTTGTCGTCGGTGTTTGAAACCCTGACCGGATCGCCGTCCTTGAATGTGATGGATAGGTGTGTCTCGCTGTCAGGTGCATCCTGGGGCATCATGATGCGCGATATTATATCCTTCCCGGCCTTATATCCCGGATCTTCAAGTATTCCGGCCTCATGACTGATGTGCATCAGGTTGTCATCTTCACTGTATGGCTTCTTAAGGGTCGCCTTTACAGGAATTCCCTTTTCCCCGGCATAACTCAGCAGATCAGTCCTCCCCTTGAACCGGTCGAGGAATTTCTTGTTTTTCCAGGGTGCAAAAACCTTTATGCGGGGGTTAAGTGCATAATAGGTAAGTTCAAACCTTACCTGGTCATTCCCTTTGCCAGTTGCACCATGCGATACATAACCCGCATTTTCGGCTGCTGCTATTTCAATCTGTCTTTTAGCAATAAGGGGCCTTGCCAGTGCAGTACCGAGCAGGTACCGGCTCTCGTACACAGCGTTTGCCTTTATTGCCGGAAATATATAACCTGTAACAAACTCTTCCTTGAGATCCTCAATATATACATTTGACGCCCCAATAGCCAGGGCCTTCTCCCTCGCTTCGTCAAAATTGTCATCCTGGCCTACATCGGCTATATAGGCAATTACATCATATCCTTCATCAATGAGCCACTTTAGTATAACCGAGGTGTCAAGTCCGCCGCTATAGGCAAGAACAATTTTTTCTTTAGTCATAACAGATAATAAATTTATGGTTTGAATTAAGCCTGGTAAATTATTTTTGCTGGTAAATTGCGGCTATACCTGCCGCTCTTCTGGTATTGCAGCCTTCAGAACCTGGTCAAGATCTCTCCTGGATATTCCTTCTCGTGCAATTACAAGGATTGTGTCGTCGCCGGCGATGGTTCCGAGTATCTCAAATGCCTTAAGTCCGTCGATCCTGTATGCAATTCCGCTTGCGAAGCCGGGCAGGGTTTTAATAACAGCCATATTCCCTGTATAGTCGATTGAAAGATAACCCTGGTTCATTGCATCTTTCATCAATAATTCATTATCGGAATCAGATGGTTCATCATCGGGGAGGAAATATACCAGTCCCTTTTCATTATCAGGTCTCTTTCCCGCCCTGAGAAGTTTAAGATCTCTTGAGAGAGTTGCCTGGGTGTAGCTGTAACCACTATAAGTTAGCATGTTAAGCAGTTCGTCCTGACTTCTGATGCTGTTGTTTTTTATAAGCTTCCTTATCTTCAGCAACCGGTCTATTCTGTTCATGACGCATATTTATACATTTTGAATGCAAATATATGCATATATTTTTATAATGTGCGTTTTTTACCTACTTTTATGAAAATTAGATTTTAAAAATTAAAATTATGAGATTTAATACTTCATTAAAGCTTGTTCCTGTTTTCATATCTTTTTTTCTCCTTTCGGGCAGTGCCCCGGATAGCGGAGCTGACGGACTGATTGAATACTTCTCTCGCAAGGCTGTTCCCGTTCAGGATGCCGGCGACCTCGACGGCATTATTGAACTTGCCGGTGGCAGGAAGCTGGTTTTGTTGGGCGAGGCCTCGCACGGCACATCGGAGTTTTATTCATGGCGGGCTGATATCACCAGGCGCCTGATTAAGGAGAAGGGGTTTTCGTTTGTTGCAGTTGAAGGTGACTGGGCCTCTATTTACAGGCTGAATGAGTATGTTAAAGGGCGTCAGGGAGCGCCATCATCGGCCAGAAGGGTGCTTCGCCGTTTCGACAGGTGGCCTGAATGGATGTGGGGAAATACAGATATTGAAGAATTGGCTGAATGGTTGAGGCAATATAACGATCAGTTGCCGGAAGAGGATAAGGTCGGGTTTTATGGCATGGACGTATACGGACAGTGGGAGGCGATGGATGACCTTCTCAGGTATTCTGAAAAAAACCTCAGTGAGCATCATGATGTGATAAGCCAGAGCATGCAATGCTTTGCTGCCTATGACCGTGATGAATGGGTATATGCAAGGGCTGTAGTCGGAAGGGGACACCGTTCCTGTGAGGATGACCTGCGTAATGTGGCCGGCCTTTTAACGGAACTGGCCCAAAAAGTGGATGATGAAAACATTGATGAATTCAGAAGGGCCAAACAGAATGCTTATGTGGTAAAGAATGCAGAGGATTTTTTCAGGCTTGCAGTGACTGATAATACCTCTTCCTGGAACAGCCGGGCAACCCATATGTGGGAAACCGTGAAAAGACTTCTCAGCTGGTACGGTGAAGATGCCAGGGGTGTAGTCTGGGCCCATAATACACATGTCGGTGATGCCCGCGCAACTGTCATGAGGTACCAGAATATGGTCAATATAGGCATGCTCAGCAGGCAGGAGCTTGGCCATGACAATGTGTTCATCAACGGTTTCGGTACCTATACCGGCAGGGTCAATGCAGGAAGCAGCTGGGGGTCGGATATGCAAAGAATGACGGTTCCCCGGGGAATGGAAGGGAGCTATGAATATATATTCGGACATGTTGATTATGAGCAGTTCTACCTTGTTTTTGACGAAGAGGACCGTAGTAAGCCTGAACTAAATGAATTCAGGGGACACCGGGCAATAGGGGTTGTTTACAATCCCCGCCATGAGACAGGCAACTATGTGCCGACAATTCTGCCGGAAAGGTACGACTCGTTCATATTTATACGTGAAACCAGCCCTTTGAGTCCCGTAAGGTAGGCCCTATTCAACAAACTCTGCTCCCGGTAACCGTGACAACCGCCGGTAGAGCTGGTTGGCGTTAAGCACCAGAAAGCTCCTTGTATCAAGTCCGGCCTCCCTGAAACCTCGTGCCACCCATGTGTTACAGGTTCTGAAGAGATGGTATTTCCTTGTGGCAAGGAAATAGTGGTCTGTTTCCCCATATGCCTCACTGGTAATAGGAAAGCCGTCATCATCATGAATGTAGCTTTCGGCGATGTAACGTTTCAGCTCCCTGAACTGCTCACCGGTAAGTGGTATGCGCAATTTCCTGCTTTCACTTCCATATGCCGATTCTACAGGAAGATTGAAGGCATAGATCTGCATCACACTTTGTGTAGGCCACAGTACCGCCCTGGCAGCAAGATGAACCGGAATTCCCGGCGCCTGGTAAAATTTTTCATCGCCCCATCCAACGTCAATATGGTTGCGGTCGCTGTACATCTCAATCTCGGGCCAGATATCAGGATCAACATCGGCAATATTGAAAACTATACCGGTATGCCAGAATTCCTGAATAACATATACATTATATGGCCGTTCTTCTTCCCCGGAAACGGATACACTTCTGTTTATTTCACCCCTGCATGATATTACCGGCAGAAAAAAGATGGCAGCCAGTACGCATGTATATCTTCTTAAATGGCTCATATAATATTTTCTGTCCATGCTCATAGTCTGATAAAGTTAGCTGCCATGGTCAGTCCGTAAGAGAATGCAGCAATAAGCATCACAGCCAGGTAACCGGCTTCCACGGCAATTATGGTGGCAAGGGCGGTGCTTATAACTGACAGGCAGCCGTTAATTCCCCACGCCCATGGTATGAGGCTTCTGTTATGTACTGAAAGCTTTCGGAGACCAAGCGGGAATGGCATGCCCATGAAAAAAGCAGCAGGCGAAATAAAGAGGATCGAAAGAAATATCTTAAGCAGGAGTGGCAGGCTGATTGTCAGTCTTAACAGCGGGGTCAGAAAGACAGTGTATAGCAGTATGAAAAATATTACCAGGGCAAGCACCTTTGCAATATCCCTTGATCCTGTTCCAATGCGGGATGAGACAAGGCTTCCGCCGCCTGAGCAGATCAGCATCCCGCTCAGCACTGCGGCAGCGGCATAGATTGGGTTCCCAAAATAGAGGATGAACTGCTGGATAAGTGTTATCTCGATAAACATGAATCCCAGTCCGATACCACTGAAATGCAAAACCGTGTAGGCCTTGCCGCCCCCTTTCCACCCTATTGCGAATAACGGAAGTATAATCAGTATGATCGCTGCGGCTGCTATCTGCAGGAATGTAATAATCACAACAAGGTAACCGATCTCAAGAAAGGGCACGGTGGACTGTCCGAAGACCTCTTCCATTCTTTTGTAACGGCTCAGCTTAAGGAACTGCGAAAAATAGGGGATGTTGTCGGTTGCAGGTCTTATGTTGAAATCATATTCCCTGTAAAAATTTTGCCGTTCTGCTGCCGACATAATATTATCAATATAGACGAAAAAATCTTCATCCTGCAGATGGTTGTATACAGACCTTTCATCTGCATCAAGTCCGGGAAGCAACACCGGGTCGAAATACATCCTGTGGCAAAACTCCCTGATCCTTTCGGTTTCGTCGGGGGTGACAGGTGATTTTTTCAGCACGAAGGTTATGGTTCCCCATCCCCGGATCGCTGCAATGTGGCTGGTGACAGGAGAGCTGCTTGCAGCCTCATGCGCCTCAACAAGGGTTGCAAGCAGCTTCAGTGTGTTCCGGGGCGGGTAGTCCATCCATGATGTGATGGCGATCATGCCGTTATCGGATAATCTTCCCCGCATTTCACCCAGGGCCTCGAGTGTCATAATATACTGTTCTTCAAGAGCGTTAATGCCCGAGGTTCCGCCGAAAGTCTCTGAAGTGGGCAGCACAATAAGGTCGTAAAGATTATCGTCGGCAAGCAGGTAGCTCCGGGAATGAAGATTTACCGGGTTGACCGCCGGAAGATTATACATTGAATCGATCATCCAGGCAAGTTCATTTTTCAGCAGGCCGACTGCCACCCTGTTCTGCTCAACGGCAGTTATATTCTTAACCCCTGCTGTCAGGGCATGTGCTGCAAAGAGTCCCGTACCCGCATCAAGGAGCAGCAGGTTTTCAGGCTTGCCGATTATATGCGGCAGGTGGTTAGTGGTATAGCCAAGGAAATGGCTCGTGTCTGTTTCAGACCATTCTACAACAGGGCCGAACCAGTTTCCGTTGTTGAATATGACGTCACGTACAGGAACCATGCCCTGGAATGTCAGGCTTAAGCCTGGAGCGTATCTGAGTGCCGGGGATCTTACAACATTAAGCTGACCGTAGGGACTGCTTTTCTCAATGATAATTTCGGCGTCAGGCAGGTTTAGTGCCCCGGAAAGGCTTTTGTACTCCGACATAGGCAGGGAAGGAGGTCTGATAACCAGCACAATGGGCAATATCAATGCGGCAACCAGCAGGGGGACAAAGCGTTTTAGCAATCTACGGCTAATTATGACCGACCCGGCAATAACCGGCAGCAGTCCGATTGCCGGTGGGAGCTGCGCAGGAGAAAAAATCCAGAACAGAAGCAGTATCAGTAATCCCCCGATACCCGATCCTATAAGATCGGCAAAATAGAGCGTGCCAATTTTCTCAACATAATTAATATAGACCAGTCCTATGGCTGTTGCACCCAGAAAGAAAGGAATGAAGAAAGCAAAATATGTAATTAGCAGAGTGATGATCTGGCTCCGGTCAACAAACAGAAGGTAAGAATCAAAGCTTCCGAAAACTGTGGAGGAGACAAGCATCATAAGAGACATGGAAGCTCCCGACAGAACCATCAGCAGGGGCAGGGCCTGTTCAATTCTCCTGACGAACCAATCCCTGGTCAGCGCCAGGAGTGTGCCGCTTGCCCCGAAGCCCAGCAGTGCAACCGAGATGACCATATATGCAAAGTGACTCCACTGGATTATTGAAAGCACCTGCATCAGCGTCAACTGGAAAGCAATTATTGATGCTGAAAGTAGTCCGACTCCCAGGTATATTCTCCTCGACATAAATCCTTCAGTTTAATGTTCCCGCCTTAACGGCTCAGTTTCTCCGGGTAAATGGTACAAAGCGAACAGGCATAAGGTTGGTAGTCGTTATCCTGTCTCCTTCCTTTTCAACCAGCATGAGTGTCTGCACAAGAAACGGAGATCCCACAGGTATCACCATCTTGCCTCCGTCTTTCAGCTGGGCAATGAGGGGAGGGGGGATGTATTCCGCAGCAGCCGTAACCACAATTGCATCGAACGGAGCCATTTCCTCGTGCCCGAAGTAGCCGTCACCTGTAATGACCTCAACATTTTCATATCCAAGATCTTTCAATACCTTACTGGCCTGGTTGCCAAGTTCGGGAATTATCTCAATAGTGTATACTTTTTCAACGATCTCAGCCAGCACGGCAGCCTGATAACCCGATCCGGCTCCGATCTCCAGCACCCTGTCATCAGGCCCCGGATTGACAAGCTGTGTCATATAGGCAACTATATAAGGCTGGGAGATGGTTTGTCCGTATCCTATCGGCATGGGCCCGTCGTCATAGGCCCTTCTCTGCTGTGCCCTGGGCACGAAAAGGTGGCGCTCCACATTTCTCATCGCCTCCAGTGTCGGTTCATGGTCAATTCCCCTGTTTGCGATCTGACGACGCACCATATTCTCGCGCAACCGGTCAAAGTCCTGTGCCTTAACCAATGACGGAATAAGTATGATAATTGCAATAAAAGCGATTGTCTTCATAGCCGCTGATTTTTGTAATGACCACAAAATACGAAAATCAGGCCATAATCCCAAGAACAGCACATTTATATATCTAAAGCAACCGGACCGGCAGTCTATTCGGGTTTTTTTTATTTCTTTGTATGTGTCAGGTTCGATGGGAAAGGCATACTATGTTAAAACCTAAAAATCAAATTACCATGAAACTTAAAAGCGCATTATTAACGGCAATCTTTTTATTAACAGTAATCACTATGGAAGCACAGGAAGGCAGAGACAGAGTTACGGAGGTTCATGAACCGGTACCTCCCGTTGTTACACCAGGCGTTGGCACGGCACCACCGTCTGACGCAATTGTATTGTTTGACGGTACGGACCTTTCAAACTGGGTGGACCGTGACGGGAACCAGCCACCCTGGGAGGTAAATAACGGAGCAATGACGGTTGTTCCACAGACGGGGGATATTTGGAGCAAGCAAAAATTCGGCGATGTCCAGCTCCACATCGAGTGGCGGGCACCTGCGGAGATCCGTGGTGAAGGCCAGGGAAGAGGCAATAGCGGGGTTTTTCTGATGGGACGGTATGAGATCCAGGTGCTAGATTCTTATGAAAACCCGACATATCCGAACGGACAGGCAGCTTCCGTCTACAAGCAGCATATTCCTCTTGTAAATGCGTGCAGACAACCTGGTGAATGGCAGACCTATGATATAATTTTCATGGCTCCCAGGTTTAACGAACAGGGAAGGGTTACACACCCCGCAAGGGTTACAGTTATACACAATGGTGTGCTGGTGCAGAACAATGTTGAGATATGGGGTGATACAGAGTGGATCGGTTTGCCCACATACACAAAACATGAGGACAAGCTGCCCATCAGACTCCAGGATCACGGCGACCTGGTGAGCTTCAGGAATATTTGGGTAAGAGAGCTTTAAGCAAGCCATGAGGGGGAGTATCCTGATATTTGCGGTTTGCGCGGCACTTGCAGCGTTTACCGCCGCATGCAACGTCAGGTCCGGCAACCAGACTGATGAGAGTCAGGTTCAGGACCTGCTTGTGCATGAAATAACAGCAGATATGAAGGGCAACCTCCTGCCTTTCTGGAAAAAGAGTTCCGTCGATCATGATGACCCCCGGCAGGGATTTTTTGGCCGGATTGCCCATGACGGAACCGGGATAGGTGATGCAAAAAAATACAACGTACTTTTTGCAAGGTACCTGTGGACCTGGTCGGCTGCATACAGGGTGCTTGGCGACACAGAATCCCGCCGGCTGTCTGACAGGGCATTCAATTATATCTCAGAGCATTTCATTGACCACGAACACGGAGGAATGCACTGGACACTCAATGCAGACGGCTCACTGGCAGATCCCTCAAAAATAACATATGGTCAGTCATTTGCCATATATGCTTTCTCAGAATACTACCGGGCAACAAAAGATGACGAGAGCCTCCGGCTGGCAATTGACATTTACCAACTTCTTGAAGAGAAGGCAAGAGACAGGGAGTACGGCGGTTACCTTGAAGGATTTTCGGCCGACTGGCAATACAATGAGGAGAAAGGCCTGGCCGAAGGAAGGATAAAATCAATGAACACCCACCTGCACCTTCTTGAAGCCTACACCAATCTATACAGGGTCTGGCCAGACAGTCAGCTCAGAGAGAGCCTTGAACACCTTATGGATATCTTTTTTGACCATATTGTAGATACCAGCAGGTACCACCAGGACCTTTTTTTCGGGAGGGACTGGACTGTTGACGGCAGGTACGATTCCTATGGACACGATATCGAATTTTCATGGCTCTTCTACGAAGCCGCCGAGGTTCTCGGTGACACTGATCTTCTTGAAAGGGTTACCAGCCTTTCTATCGAAATTGCCGGAAAACAGTTGTCTGCCGGATTAAATCACCAGGGTGCGATGATATATGAAAAGACGGGGGAGGACCTGTACCGCAGGAACATCTCATGGTGGGTACAGGCTGAGGCGGTGGTAGGCTTTCTTTATGCCTGGAAAATATCAGGGGATCCTGATTTTCTTGGAGCTGCTGCAGGTGTATGGGAGTATATCAAAGAGCACATGATTGACTACCGGCACGGCGGATGGCATCCCGATCTTGATGAACACGGCACCCCGGTACCGGGCCGTCTCAAGGGTGATGAATGGACATGCCCCTATCACAATGTCAGAATGGGCCTCGAAGTATATGAGCGGTTCTGGAAGCCCTTACAATAAATATAATTAATCTGGTAGCACATACCAGAAGGATCGGTCTCAGGCACTGAAAAGGGGAGGTATCTCCAGGGATCTCTTCCTGAGGGCTTCCTCTTCTTCAGCGGTAAGCGGTTCAAAATGGTGTACGCGGTCAATGGCCTTAAGGAAAAGGCTCATATTACCCGGAGGTATGACAGAGGTAATTTTCCGCGAAAGCGAAAAAGCAAGTGCCTGGTCAAACAACTCATTATCAAGTACCGGTTTGTACCAGACATTTGTAAAAAACCTCTCTTCACCGGGTCTGAGCCCCCTTTCCGCAAGTGACTTGAGAACGAGTATACCCAGGTTTCTTTCAACGGCTTTCTCGTAAACGCGGGGCCCGAAATTACCGTTGTGCCAGCAGGCGAAGTTTATGGGAAACATCACCGTATCAAAGTCAAAATATTCCAGTGCCAGAAGCGCAGCTTCCTCACTATGGGCAGAAAAACCGATCAGTCTTACCCTGCCCTGATCCCGGGCCCTGAGTATGGCCTCCATGGCACCGTTGGAGGCAAACGACCGTTCCACGTCTTCTATTGTTGTTAGTGCATGAAGCTGGTAGAGATCAAAATAGTCGGTCCGGAGCCTGGTGAACGATTCCTGCATCTCCTTCTCAACACCCGCCCTCTCCCTTTGTGTGCTTTTGCAGGAGAGGAAACTCTGCCTGCGGTAGGGTTCAAGCGCAGGGCCGAGCATCTCTTCGGCGTTACCATAGGTAGGTGCTACATCAAAATAGTTAATGCCTGTTTCGCAGGCTTTTGCAACTATATCATTACAGGTTTTCCGGTCCTCATTGTTCAGCATTATACCGCCAAAACCTATGACCGATATCTTCTCGTCTGACCTGCCCAAAACTCTCTGAGGGATGGGCTTGTCGCCGAACAGGTTAGTTGCAGACCATAATGAACTTACCGAAAGGCTTAATGCGCCGCCTCCTGCGATACTGTTTCTGATGAATTTTCTTCGTCTCATACAAACTGGTTTTGCGTTGTTTTATGAATTCATGAACTGCCTGAGAACATACTGGAGTATTCCGCCGTGCCGGTAGTAGGATATCTCTATCTCTGAATCGAGCCTGGCCGTGACGGTAAAACTTTTGGTTTGTCCCTCCTGTAACGAGACTTCCACTGTGAGCTTTTTCAGTGGTTCAAGGCCTCCTTCTATGCCTTTTATGGAGAAGTTCTCCTTCCCGGTAAGTTGATGTGATTCTGCATTCTCTCCATCAAGGTATTGCAGCGGTAGTACACCCATTCCAACCAGGTTGCTGCGGTGAATTCTTTCATAACTCTCGGCAATGACAGCTTTTATGCCAAGCAGGAATGTTCCCTTGGCTGCCCAGTCCCTGCTCGATCCGCTTCCGTACTCCTTGCCGGCGAGCACTATCAGTGGGGTATTATCCTTTTTGTATAGTTCAGCCGCTTCAAACACACTCATTTCCCTGTCCCCGGGAAGATAATTGGTATACCCGCCCTCAGATGTTGCAAGCCTGTTCCTTATACGGACATTGGCAAAGGTGCCCCTCACCATTATCTCGTCGTTACCCCTGCGTGATCCATAGGAATTAAAATCCTTTCTCTCAACACCTTTTTCAAGAAGGTATTTGCCTGCAGGTGTCTTTGTGCTGAATGCCCCTGCCGGCGAAATGTGATCGGTTGTAATGCTGTCGCCCAGCATAAGAAGAACCCTGGCATCTGATATACCGGAAGGTTCTGCAGGCTCTGCCGGCAGGTTTCTGAAAAAGGGAGCCTCCCTGATATATGTTGAACTATCATCCCATTTGTAGACCTCCTCGCGGGGCACTTCCAGGTTCTGCCATATCTGGTCGCCATCAAATATTTCACTGTAGTTTTTTTCAAAATCCTTCTTCGACAATACCGGGGTGAGAACCTCTGATATCTCTTCAGAAGTGGGCCATATATCCTTAAGGTAAACAGGGGCCATATTGGGATCCCAGGCAAGCGGTTCATTTAGCAGGTCGATATCAATACGGCCCGCAATAGCGTACGCTACAACAAGAACCGGTGACATCAGGTAGTTGAGCTTCACCTGTGGGTGCACCCTGGCCTCAAAGTTACGGTTACCTGAAAGCACAGAGGCCACTATCAGCTCATTGTTATCGACTGCTTCGGCAATATGGGAAGGGAGGGGTCCTGAATTCCCGATACAACTGGTACAGCCATATCCTACCACATGAAAGCGCAATGCTTCCAGATCAGCCAGCAACCCCGAGTTTTCAAGGTAATCGGTCACCACCTTTGACCCGGGAGCCAGGGAGGTCTTTACCCAGGGTTTGCTCTGCAATCCGCGCTTCAGGGCTTTCCTTGCCAGGATACCGGCACCTGCCATCACGCTTGGATTGGAGGTATTGGTGCATGAAGTGATGGCCGCTATTACAACAGAACCGTCGCTAAGCGTAAATTTCTCATTATTGATCCTGATCTCTGCTGTCCGCAATCCGTTTTCTGCTGTATGCGTCAGCACTTCAGCAACATCAGGACTTTCCTGCTCTTCTCTTTCCGTTGGCGGACCGCCACCTTCACTTTTCCACCTGTCAATCTCACGCTCATCAGGACTTATGTATGACCTGTTGAAGTCGGCGCTGAGCTGCTGCCTGAATGTTTTATCAGCATCCCGGAGCAGTATTTTGTCCTGCGGCCGGCGGGGACCCGCAATCGTGGGTTCGACTGTTGAAAGATCCAGTTCCAGGACATGAGAGTAGCTGATTTTCTCATCACCCGTTCTCCAGAGCATGTTCGCCCTGCAGTACTCTTCCACCAGTTTCACCTGCTTCTCCGGCCGGTTTGTCTGTCTCATATATTCGGTGGTACGGTCATCAATTGGAAAATATGTCACGGTACATCCGAACTCGGGCGACATGTTGGCGATGGTGGCCCTGTCGGGTACCGACAATCCGTCAAGTCCGTCACCGAACACCTCGACAAACTTCCCTACAACCCCGTGAGACCGCAGCAGGCTGGTTATGGTAAGAACCATGTCGGTTGCCGTTGTCCCTGGCTGCAACTTACCGGTAAGCCTCAACCCTATGACTTCTGGCATAATAAAATATACTGGCTGGCCGAGAATAGCAGCTTCGGCTTCAATACCGCCAACTCCCCATCCAATGACCCCGATACCGTTAACCATAGGAGTATGGCTATCGGTTCCAACCAGGGTGTCAGGAAATACCAGTCCGTCTCTGGCTATCACCCCCCTGGCAAGATATTCGAGGTTTACCTGGTGGCAGATACCCAATCCCGGGGGTACAACAGAAAAATTGTCAAACGACTTCTGCGCCCATTTCAGGAACTGATACCTTTCCCTGTTTCGCTCATACTCCATCTCAACATTTTGCCGGTAGGAGTTACCTGTTCCAAAATAATCCACCTGAACGGAATGGTCTATTACCAGATCTACCGGGATCAGTGGATTTATTCTGCCAGGATCTTTGCCATTGCGTGACATTTCTGCCCTGAGGGAGGCAATGTCAACAACAGCGGGAACACCTGTAAAATCCTGCATCAGGACACGAGCAGGCTTGAACGGAATATCGCAGGTACTGGGTTCCGGGCTCCATGCCAGGAGAGTATTTAAGTTGTCTTCGGTAATACCAAACCCGTCAAAATTTCTCAGGGCATTTTCCAGCAGGATCCTGATTGAAAAGGGCAAATGGGAAACGGAATATCCATCTTTCTCAAGCTTTCTGAGACTGAGGAATTGAAATTCACCCATTTCCGTTTTCAGCTTCTCTTTTATTGAATAAGGTAATTCAGCCATGGTTTTCTCTGTTTATGGTATAAAAATAAGCATTCAGATTATTATAAGAAACATGCACCGTGCTAATTTGTTTGACCGGGCTTGCCAAAGGATCCCTATTTAATTTAACCTGCAAGAGCCCGGTATTTATCCAGACTCCCTGCAGAACCTTGCCTTTAACCGCTTTGGCTTACTCAAAGAGAAGTCTGTAAAGTGCCTAGTACATAAAAAAAAGCGGCAATTGAGCCGCTTTTCCAAAACATGACGGTATCAACCATGATCAGTCAAAATGCTTAATTGACTTTGCAATAATCGCTGAAGCTTCCCTGAGCTGCTCTTCATTGATCACAAGCGGAGGGGCAAACCTGATAATATGTCCGTGAGTGGGCTTGGCAAGCAGACCGTTATCTTTCATTTCAAGGCACACATCCATTGCGGTCTTTCCGTTTTTGGGCCTGATCACGACAGCGTTCAGCAGCCCTTTGCCACGAACGGTTTCTATCATATCAGAGTCGATGCTGTTCATCTCCTCCCTGAAGACTTTTCCGAGACGATCTGCTTTTTCAGCAAGGTTTTCTTCTTTGACTACTTCAAGTGCAGCCATGGCAACCCTGGCAGCAACCGGATTTCCTCCGAATGTTGAGCCGTGTTCGCCTGGTTTAATGGTAAGCATTATCTCATCATCAGCAAGCACCGCCGATACCGGAAAGACGCCGCCTGAAAGTGCTTTGCCCAGTATCAGTATGTCTGGTTTCACATTTTCATGATCACAGGCGAGAGGCCTGCCGGTTCGGGCAATTCCCGTCTGAACCTCATCGGCAATGAAAAGAACATTGTGCTTTTTACAAAGTTCCCATGCTTTCTTCAGATAACCTTCATCAGGAACATAAACCCCGGCCTCTCCCTGGATAGGTTCAACCAGGAACCCGGCCACATTGGGGTCTTTGAGCTCTTTTTCCAGGGAAGGTATATCGTTATACGGAACTGTTACGAAACCCGGCGTATAAGGTCCGTAATCCTTTCTTGCATCCGGATCTGTTGATATGGAAACAATTGTTATAGTGCGGCCATGGAAGTTGTTTTCGCAAACTATGATCTTTGCCATGCCATCGGGTACCCCTTTTTTCTTGTAGGCCCATTTACGGCATAGCTTAATAGCGGTTTCGTCTCCTTCAACTCCGGTATTCATTGGCAGGACCTTGTCATAACCGAAATACCTGGTAATATATTCTTCATATTCCCCCAGGCTTGAATTATGGAAGGCCCGTGAGGTCAGGCAAAGCTTTTTTGCCTGGTTAATAAGTGCATCAACAATTTTGGGGTGACAATGTCCCTGGTTAACTGCCGAATAGGCGGACAAAAAATCAAAGTACCTTTTACCTTCAACATCCCATACAAATATTCCCTCACCCCGGTCCAGCACCACCGGTAACGGATGATAGTTGTGCGCACCGTACTTTTCTTCTCTTTTAATATAATCCTGTGTTGTCATATGTTAAACTTTATTATAAGATTGGTTTAGCAGGCCGGAGCCAGATAATCTGCAATCTTAATAGAAGTTTTTCATATAACCTAAAATATGGCTTGTTAAATATCAGCCGTTTGTGCTGAAACAAAATCCATTTTTTGTTGTTTTCAAATAAAGCTGATAAATTGTGAATTATAAAAGTAAACACTAATACTATGGAAAAACATAAAGGAATTATCAATGAACTTATCCAGAAACGGCGAAGTCCCCTTGCTTTTGACAAAAAACCCGTCGAAGAGGTAAAGATAATGCGTCTGTTTGAGGCGGCCCGATGGGCGCCCTCCAGCAGGAATGAGCAGCCCTGGCGATTTATATACGCCACGAAAGATGATGACAGTGTTTTTGGGAAGATGATTGATATCCTTGCCGAAGGTAACCGTATATGGGCAAAGGATGTTCCCTTAATGATACTAAGTATAGCAAAGGTCAGGTCTTCCTTTAGCGGCAAACAAAATTACTACGCATTTCATGATACGGGGATGGCGGTTGGAAACCTTCTGGTTCAGGCAACAGACATGGGACTCGTAGTCCATCAGATGGGTGGCTACGATAAGGAAAAAGCAAAAAGCCTGTTTGGCATTCCCGGTGATTATGAGCCGGTTGCAATGATCGCTGCAGGTTATCAGGGAGACCCTCAAGGCCTCCCAGCCGAATTGCAGAAACGGGAGCTGGCCGAAAGGACACGCATGCCACTGGACGATTTTGTATTCAGGGGAAACTGGAAGGACCAACAGGACTGATCAGAACCTGGCTGTAAGCCTGATATTCAGCCGGCGGCCTGACAGAAAGTTCGGAACAGCAAACTCTCCTGGCACTGACGGATCATTTGATATTGTTTTGACCCACATGTAGGAGCCGGTATTATTCAGATCCAGAAGATTGAAAATTTCGGCGCCCAGCCTGAGGCTCCTGAAGTTCCCGGGATGGTGACCCGCTCCCGGATCTTTCAGAGTGCCGAACAGCTCTTTTGAGAATCCGATATCAACTCTCTTGTAGGAAGGCATCCTGAATGACATTTCATGTGCCGGTGTGTTGGGAGGACTGAAGGGAAGACGGCTACCGTAAAGCACCTTGAGATGTACTTTGTATGCAGGGTTGTTGGGAAGATAGTCCTGAAAGAACAGGGCAAAATTAACAAGCTGATCAGTAGGTCTCGGATAATATCCTGAAAAAGCTCCTTCATTCCGGTCATCGCCGTTCAGCCTTATTGCTTCGCGGGTTTGCAGGAAAGAGAGGCTTACCCATGAATCCACTCCCATTACGAAATCACCATGCAGCTTAAGGTCAATACCTTTTGCATATCCCTTTGCATTGTTGACGCCTGAATAAATTATCCTGATATTGTCGGTGGTATAGGGTATAAGGTCGCTCAGCCATTTGTAATATATCTCGGTCGATAATTTGAATGGCCGCCCCCACATCCTCAGAAAGTAATCATTTCCAAATACAATGTGTACCGATCTCTGCGGTCTCTTTTCATAGTTTATGTTTCCATGACTGTCGCGAAACTCTTTGAAAAAGGGCAGCTGGTAGTAATAACCTCCTGAAAGATGGAAAACAAGATTGTTGTAGGCTGCCGGAAAAAGTGTGAGTGATGCGCGGGGACTTATAAATGTATCGCCACTGAAATCCCAGAAACTGGCCCTTAATCCTCCGCTGGCATCAACTGTGGCCCTGTTTAGCGGAATTCTTATTGTGTTCTGAATATATGATGTAACCCGTAACACGTCAAGCCTGTTCTCCGAATCGGCCAGATGCCAGGGTGTTATTTCCGAACCAGTGTATGGCAGGTTGTACCCGGCCGAATCAATAAGCTGCCACTCTCTCATGTTGTCATCAAACATATCTTTATTCACCTGAACACCCCATTCCAGCCTGTTGCTGCGAATTGAGTATTTCCCCCTGTGACCGATTGAAAAAACATTTGCGTCCAGGAAGTTCCTGGCATGATTCATAAAAGCACCAACCCCGATATTCATTATACTGTCGCCAAGGTTTTCCGATGAAAGCTGTTTCTCGAGCTGGTTAATAAGATATCTCCCCTGAAGGTCGAATGTTTCAGCTTCAAGGGTGTTGAAAGCTGAAACATTAAGTGACAGGTTAAGTGCAGGCACAGGGTTGTAATTAAGGTTCAATGCACCGAACAGTGTCCTGAACAGACTTGCATCCTGCCCGTTAAAATAAACCATGAGCTGCATGGGGTTGTCGAATGTACCGAAGCTTGTTTCCCTTGATTCAGGAATAAATCCGTATCTGTTCCTTGAGAAATGCCCCAGGAATGAAACCGATATATCACTGGAGATTTTGTAGTTGGCATAAGTCTGAAAATCGGCGAAGGATGAGAGGTAATCTCCTTGTTCATCGAGTGTTTGCAGCAGATACTGGTTTGTGCTGTACCTCAGGCCGCTTATATGGCTGAGACTTCCGTCTGATGATATGCCCTCCAGGTGAGCTGTGCCGCCAAGAAGACTTGCAGATGCTGAAGAGGCAAATGTAACCGGCTCCCGGTATGAAATATCAAGTACCGAAGAGATCTTGTCGCCATATCTTGCCCCGAACCCACCGGCTGAAAACATAACCGAACCAACCAGGTCGGGATTGATGAAGCTGAGCCCCTCTTTATGCCCGGCATGTATAAGTACCGGCCGGTATATCTCTATGCCGTTGACATATACCAGGTTTTCATCGAAATTTCCTCCGCGCACAGAATACTGTGAACTGAATTCATTTCTGCCTGAAACACCGGGCATGGTCTTCAGCAGGGTTTCAATACCACTTGAGGCGGTAGGTATGACTCCAACGTCCCTTACGTCGATCGCGCTGAGGCTTCCGTCACGTTCTCTTGCCCGGGTTACATAAACTTCTGAGATCTCTTCATAGGTTACCTGTAACACAAAATCAATTCTCATACTGTCGCCGGCCATGCCTGAAACGTTCTTTTCGGCAGCTCTGTAGCCGAGCATAGTGACAACAATGGAGTGGAGAGTGTCTGGCACCAGGGTTAGGCTGTACTGTCCCCTGCTGTCACTTATGGTGCCGACCGGGGTTCCGGAGAGTGCAATGCTGGCAAGCGGCAGAAAAGCGCCATCTTCATCGGTTATGGTGCCATATACTGTAAAAGTGGATTGCTGTGAATTAACCGGGTTAAGAGTAGCCAGACTGATTAAACACAATATGACTAAAATCCTGAAAATATGCATCAAAAGGGGCTTGTTAACTTTAACACTCCGGTATTTGCGTTAATTAACGGAAAATTTCCAAATATAGTTTAAAAAACGAATCTTTTGATTGATGCACACAGTGAGTGCGTTCAGGAAATCTATGCAAAGTATTACCTGCCGCTGAAACGGCCTTCCCTGATTGCCTGAATGAATTGTGCCCAGGAGAATGGATTGAGGAGGTTATTGGGGGGCTGGCCGGCATACATCTGCCTGTTATGATGCTGTTGCATCGCGATCCTGAAACTGGCACCGGGATCAGCAGGAAGGCCTTCCAGCTCCATCCATGTCTGGATAAGTGCAATATTGGCCATGGCCCTGTCATAATCATCTTCAGGCAGATTGAGTGCAATAAAAGCCTCTGAAAACTGCTCATAGGTGGCCCACGGCCATACAGTTACCTCTTCAATTTCAAAGGTGTCTCTTTCAAGCTGTATATCGACAGAGTAGTGAATAACATCAATTTCGCCGGGAACAACATACTGTTTGCGTTTGTGTCCGAGGGAGGAAAATATCAGGGTGTCACTGGGATGAACAATGAAGGAAAACCTTCCTCGCCTGTCGGCTATACTGCCCATACCCTTGTTGATAACGATAATATGGCTATACGGAAGGGGATCGTTGAACTCATCCCTGATGATGCCGCTGATCTGCACAGGATCCTTTTGCCCTTCAGATATCTGCGGATCCTGTCCCGCAAGCGCGGGAGTGATAAGAATAAGCAGTAATATATATATATAACGTGGGCTTTCCGGCATAAATCAGGTTGCTTTTAACCAATGTCATGAATCTGCAAAATCCATGCCGTCACAAAAGTAAATAAAATAAATTTAAGACCTATTTTTGTATAATTAACATCCGGAGCCGTCATGAAGGCCGATCTTTTTATTTATGCAGTCCTGTAACAAAATAATATTCATGCTATGATAAGACAATACGAAATAACCCTGCCACCATTGAAACGAGGTTATCATGCAATTTCACACCTTATTGAGGACAAGCTTGACGACCTGCCTCAATCGGGCATGGTCAATCTGTTCCTCCGCCATACATCGGCAGCCCTTACCATAAATGAAAATGCCGATCCTGATGTTCCCCGCGACCTTGCCTATGCAACCGACAAGCTGGTACCGGAAAATGACCCCGGCTATATCCATACTATTGAGGGACCTGACGACATGCCAGCGCATGTCAAGTCAAGCCTGTTGTCGGTATCAGTTACAATACCGGTAAAAAACGGGAGATTACACATGGGTACATGGCAGGGAATATTCCTGTGTGAATTCAGAAACCGGGCAGGCAGCAGGAAAATCACCGCAACGGTGTGGTCATGATATAGTTTCTTTAAACAATATCTTTGTCCTGAATATATTGTACCGGGTAGCCGTCCACATGTCCTGATGTGATATATAACATGTTTTTTGCTTCCATTTATTTCTAATTTTGGTCTGTAAACAAGAGATAAAATAATCTATGGATAAGCTTATGCTCCTCGGTGACGAAGCGATTGCCCATGCAGGAATGGATGCAGGCATGTCGGGTATCTATGCATATCCGGGCACACCGTCAACCGAGATAATGGAATATGTTCAGAATTCACACAGAGCGGCCAAAGAGAATATATTCTGCCAGTGGTCTGCCAACGAGAAAACTGCCATGGAAGCAGCCCTTGGAATGTCCTACACAGGAAAAAGGTCAATGGTCTGCATGAAGCATGTGGGACTCAATGTAGCGGCCGATCCGTTCATGAATGCCGCCATTACAGGAGTGAACGGCGGGTTCCTTATTGTAGTGGCAGATGACCCGTCAATGCATTCCTCGCAAAATGAGCAGGACTCACGGTATTACGGCAAGTTTGCAATGATCCCGGTCCTTGAGCCCCTTAACCAGCAGGAGGCATACGATATGGTTTTTTATGGTTTTGAGCTGTCCGAAAGATACAGGCTACCTGTAATGCTGCGAATAACCACCAGGCTCGCCCACTCAAGATCGGCTGTTGTTCCCTCAAAAAAAATTATGCAGAAGCAGGTTGCCCTGCCGGCAGATCCTGTACAGTTTGTGCTTCTTCCTGCCATTGCCAGAAGACGCTACAGGGGGTTGATAGAGATGCAACCTGATCTTGCCGCCGAATCTGAAAGTTCGGGCTGGAACACTTTCACAGACGGGTCAGATAAATCAGTCGGTTATATTGCATGCGGACTGGCGCATAATTATCTTATTGAAGCTTATCGCGGAAAACAACTATCAAACCCGGTACTAAGGATAGGACAGTACCCGCTGCCCGAAAAGCTTGTAGAAAAGTTAACCGCAGGCTGCGAAAAAGTTATTGTACTCGAAGAAGGATATCCGTTGGTGGAAGAGCTGCTCCGGGGTTTGCCGGCGGTTAAGAATATTTCCGGGCGGATTGACGGTACACTGCCCCGTGACGGTGAACTTAATCCCGACATTGTTTCCCGGGTACTGGGACTATCTGCTAATGAGGGACCGCCTGTACCTGATGTGGTAAAAAACAGGCCACCTTCATTCTGTTCCGGTTGTGGCCATATTGACATGTTCAACGCGCTGCTGGAAGCTATTGAAGGCTATGGTCCGGGCCGGGTATTCTCCGATATTGGTTGTTATACCCTCGGCGCTCTTCCTCCTTTCAATGCAATTAACTCATGTGTCGATATGGGCGCATCTGTTACAATGGCAAAAGGGGCTGCCGATGGCGGACTGCATCCTGCAGTATCAGTTATCGGAGACTCAACCTTTACCCATTCAGGCATGACCGGACTGCTCGATGCAGTAAATGACGGCTCACCAATTACGGTTCTGATAGGCGATAACTCGACCACCGGGATGACGGGCGGACAAAAGTCCTCGGCAACCGGCAGGATAGAAGATATCTGTGCCGGACTGGGAGTAGAGCCCGGACACATTAAGACCATAAACCCTTTAAAGAAACATCATCAGGAGAATGTTGAAATTATCAGCAGGGAACTTGAATACAAGGGGGTGTCGGTAGTCATTGCCAGGAGGGAGTGCATCCAGGTGGCCATGCGAAGGAAAAAAGAGGAAAAGACAAAAAACTAATTCAGGATATGCAAACAGACATCATTATTGCCGGAGTCGGAGGTCAGGGCATACTGTCAATTGCAGCATGCATCGGAATGGCTGCCCTGAAGAGCGATCTGCACCTTAAACAATCAGAGGTGCATGGAATGAGCCAGAGAGGCGGCGCCGTTCAGTCAAATATGCGAATATCAGACAAGGAGATTGTTTCGGATCTGATCCCCCTGGGCGCTGCCAGGCTGATCCTGTCGGTCGAACCTATGGAAGGCCTTCGCTATCTGCCCTGGCTCGCCGCTGACGGATGGCTGGTTTCAAATACAACTCCAGTAAAGAATATCAGTGATTATCCTGATACGGATGAGATCATTTCTGAGATCAGATCATTAGGCAATCATGTTATTATCGATGCCGACAGCATTGCAAAGGGGGCCGGCTCACCGCGTTCATCAAATATGGTGATGCTTGGTGCGGCATCACCTTATATTGGAATTGAATACCTGCTACTTGAAGAGGCTGTGAGGGATATTTTCAAAAGGAAAGGAAAAGATGTGGTTGATGTCAATATTGAAGCTCTGAGGGCCGGCAGAAATTATAAATAAAAAACCAGTCAGATGTTTACTGAACAGGACAAAAAAGAGCTCAGGGAAAGAGGCATTTCTTTAAACGATGCTGAAAAACAGCTCACCTATTTTCAAAATGGTTTTCCGTACCTTTCTATCGTAAGGCCCGCTACTGCTGGTGACGGGATCCTGAAACCACGACCCGAAACGCTCGACGACTTTGTTCAGCTATATAATTCGGCTTCAGCCAGTGAGAAGATAATCAAGTTTGTTCCTGCATCTGGCGCTGCCACCAGGATGTTCAAGGATCTGCATACGTTTTTGGAAGATTCCCGCTCAGGCGCTGCCGGTGGAAGCATTCCGGAGGAGTTCATAGGTGGGCTTAAAAGGTTTGCTTTCTTTGATAAACTGAAAGAGAGCCTTGAAAAGAAGGGAATGGATCCTGAATTACTTATAAAATCAGGTGAATATGCAGAAATAATCAATACGTTGTTGTCGCCTGGCGGACTCGACTATGCCAGTATTCCCAAGGGACTGATACTTTTTCACAAGTATGATGACGGACCACGTACGGCTTTCGAAGAACATCTTGTTGAAGCTGCTTTATACTGCCGTGACAGGAATGGCCTTGCAAGAATTCATCTCACCGTGTCGCCCGAGCATCTTAAGGCATTCTCCGGCACCCTGGAAAATGCCAGGGGAAAATACGGTCAATATTACGATACAAAGTATGAGGTTGAGTTCTCCACCCAGAAAAGATCGACCGACACGATTGCTGCCGATGCAGACAACAAACCTTTCAGGGACAGCGACGGGAGACTGGTCTTCCGGCCCGGAGGGCACGGCGCCTTGCTCGAAAACCTGGGCACACTTGATGCAGGGATTATATTTATCAAGAATATCGACAATGTTGTTCCTGATGATCTGAAGGATGAATCGGTAAGGTACAAGAAAGCGCTTGGAGGCATGCTCATATCTTTCCGGGGAAGGATATTTGATTACCTTAATGAACTGACAGGAAATAAGAAAACCGACAGGGGGCATCTCGAAGAGATCCTTACATTTCTCCAGGAAGAGCTGTCGGTAGTCACTCCGTGGGGCGCAGACCAGTGGGATGACAACCAGCTGAGAAGGTATCTCGTAGCCAAGCTTAACAGACCTCTTCGCATATGCGGCATGGTAGAAAATGCCGGGGAGCCGGGAGGAGGGCCGTTCTGGGTAAAGAATAGTGATGATTCAGTATCGCTTCAGATCCTGGAAAGTTCCCAGATTAACCTGTCAAACCCTCTTATGAAAAAGCTGTTTGATGCTTCTACTCATTTTAACCCTGTTGACATTGTTTGTTCCACAACCGATTACCGGGGCAGGAAGTTTGACCTGGTCAGGCACAGAGATGAGAATGCAGGCTTTATTTCGCGCAAATCAATGGGGATAAGGGAGCTTAAGGCGCTTGAACTTCCGGGTTTGTGGAACGGGTCGATGTCGGACTGGAACACTGTTTTTGTGGAAGTGCCACTGTCAACCTTCACCCCGGTAAAAACCATCACCGATCTCCTGAGGCCTGAACATTCGGTAAAATAATGAATGTCTGATTTTTCAGGGTTCGCATTCACCACCCTTTGATTTAACAATTATTTAATAAAAACATCATCCTGGTTTAATACCCGGGACATAACCGGTATGTACTTTTGTACTGAACTATGTAATAAATAAAATCCAATGAAAAAATTTGTAGCACTATCAGGTCTCTTATGTATGGCATATTTCCCTGTTGTTATATCTTCCACGCCTGACACAGGAAATAAAGAAGAGGCAGCGCTCGTATCGTTTACCGGTAAGGTAACTGACCATAAATCGGGTGAGGCACTTGCCGGTGTGCTTGTTGTTTTTGAGGATTTTGAAGCAAGAATATACACCGATTTTGAAGGAAGGTTTGAAGTTAATGATGTTGCACCCGGCAGATACAGTATGAGTGCCTCATTTATCTCATATGAGAGCATGAAGCTTGATCTTGAGCTGAACGGTGATAATAATGAACCTGTAAAGATTGAGCTTAGTCAGATCAGTAGGATTGTGCCATAACCAGGGTTCCTTCTTCATCAAACATTCTCCAGGTGCCGGTTCGGTTGCCTCTCTTATAGTTCATGTCGTATCTGAGCTGACCGGTATCATCCCAAATATACCAATTTCCGTCTTTAAGACCCCGGTGGTAAACCGCCTGGGCCAGCCTGTTTCCCGATTTGTCCCATGTAATCCAGGTACCGTGCATTTCTCCGGATCTGTATGAACGGATCTCATTTTTGGTGCCATCTTCAAAGTAAAGTAAAACCTCTCCGTTTTTAAGGCCGCGACGTACAGGGATCTCGAGTTTGATATTCCCGTTTTCATGGTACTCCCTGTAAGTGCCGGTATAAAGGCGGTTGTTTTCGTTATAGAATAATCCGTCTGATTCCCTGACTATATTTTGACCAATGGCAGCCGAGGACAGGGTGAAAACCAGACATAGTAATGATATTAAAGCTCTCATTTCGGGAAAAATTATGGTGGTACTATTATTGAATATAAATCAAAGATATCAAATTTTATTTATATATTCAGGCTTATGATTAACCAACAACATCATACCTCCATTCATTCCTGGTTTTATCATACTGGAGTCTCTCATCAGGCCATTCGATAAACTACTAATAGCAGGAGATTACCCGGGAATTAGCCAAATATTATCATTATGTTAGTTATAGATTATAGAACATGGGTAACCTGACAGGTTATTTAAAGGGTACCTTTGTTTGAATCGGGTGATATATTAGTTAAATTGCTTAAATATCCATTGTTGCAGCTCCCGGCCTCGGTCGAATGGTAATTATTGAGTTATGAGGGTGAGAGTAAAGGATCATTGCAAGGTCATCAGTATGTCGGATAATTAATAATTATTTAACATATGCAGTGTCAGTTTTTTATAGCTTTGTAATCTTAATCCCGGCAAATAAAAAAGAAGATGACAAATAAGCCATTCAGGATACTGCTGGTTGATGACGAGAAAGATATCCTGGAATTTCTGGGGTATAACCTTGAGAAGGAGGGCTACTCAATTTACAAATGCCTGAATGGGATGGAAGCCATTGATACGGCGGGGAAAATCATTCCGCACCTTATATTGCTGGATGTGATGATGCCCGGGATGGATGGTATTGAAACCTGTGAAGAGATCAGGAAGAACAAGGATCTGGATGAAACACTGATTGTTTTTCTTACCGCAAGGGGAGAGGACTATTCCCAGATTGCAGGATTCGATGCCGGGGCAGACGATTACCTTACCAAGCCCATAAAACCCAAGGTCCTGACAAGCAGGATAACCGCCCTCCTGAAAAGAGCCGGGAAACGCACTGAAGCAGAAAGCCGGGAAGATCTGACAGTGTTTGAGGTTGATGACCTGGTCATTGACCAGGAACGATACCTCGTTACCAGTCAGGGTAATGAGATCGTCCTTCCCAAAAAGGAGTTTGAGCTTCTGAAACTGCTGATATCCAGACCGGGGAAAGTATTCACCCGGGAGGAGATATTTCTGAGGGTGTGGGGCGATAATGTGATCGTGGGTGACAGGACAATTGACGTGCATATACGAAAGTTGCGCGAAAAGATAGGCGAAGACAGAATAGTAACCACTAAGGGTGTCGGCTATAAATACAACGAAAAATCAGCAGATTAATCAATCTGATACCTGTGATATAATTCTCCCCTGCACTCAACGGTTATCCCGGCCTTTAAAAAAATGTCAATCAAAAGAATTCCCCGGAGCCCTGTCCCGGGGAATAATCTAAATATAGAGAATCCTTTATTAAAAGCTCCCCAGATACGACCATGTGCAATCGGAAAACTACCCTTGTGTTATAATTCTGAAGAAGGAGTGCTTCCGGCTGTGTTGTGAATATTGTTGGTTTTTGCAAAATCCCTGTGTGCCTTTACCATATTGACCGTATAGAGCAGCAGGTTTTTGGTTTCTGCAAGCAGTCCGAGTACCAGCATGCTGTTTTTGGTGCCTATCTCCTCGGACTTTATCAGCTTAATCTGCCTTTTCTTAATAATTTCAAGCTTTGCCAGGATGCCTGCCTGCATTTTAATAACCGGATCCAGTTCTTCGAAGCGGTTGCTTTTAAGTATTTTATTAATATCAGTGTATAACGCAGCAATTTCTCCGTTAAGTAGTTTGATCTCTTTTGCCTGTGAAGGGATAAGCGGCGGATGGTTGTTGTCAAGATGATCATAAACCGGACTGGCAATAAAAGAAAGGCAGTGCGATAGCTCCCTTAAATAATCAAGAGTCTGCACGTAATAATGCCCGGTATCAATGTCGTCCTCTTCCAGCCTGCGGAGAGTTCGATAGAGTTCATTTTTTAGCTTTTTGGTCTGGTCATTCAGCTCCACAATCCTTTTCATCACCTTCTTCAGCTTCTTCCTGTCCTCGTCAATCAGACACTGGTTTACCGCGTAATAAAGCTTTGATACAGACTGGACCGTACCTTGAATATTTTCACTGCATTCTTTAAAAACATCCTGTCCGTTCTTTACTGCTTCCTCCTTCTCCTCAGCTGATTTCTCTTTTAAGCTCCTCTTGCTGTGAATGTAGTAAGTCCTTATAACAAATATTACAGCCATGATCATTGCTGCTATTGTAGCCGGCAATCCGCCCCAGCTTATGAAAAGTGCAAAAAGGAATGCTACGGTAAAAGCCGTAAATGCAGTGAAAAACCATCCTCCTATAACGGTAATGACCCCGGTAATGCGGTAAACGGCACTTTCGCGTCCCCATGCCCCGTCAGAAAAAGATGTTCCCATGGCTACCATGAATGTAACATAGGTTGTTGATAAAGGCAGCTTGAGGGAAGTGGCAAGCGCAATTAGTATACTTGCAACAAACAGGTTGACCGAGGCCCTCAGCTGATCAAATGATGCAGTGTCTTTTTTTATTCTCTTTCTTCTTTTGTAGAGGGACATATCAAACCGGCTGTCCATAACACGCAGTAGTTTACCGGGCATTATCCTTCGGAAAAATTTCCCTGTATCGATAGCTTTTCTAACAAGCGTACGCGCAAAAAGTGATGAAGGGAAACGTTCAGCGCCTTCGGACTGCCTGGCCAGATCCACCTCGGTCTTGGTAACCGACCTGGCTTTTTTAGAAAAGAAAAGAGCCAGTACCATTATAATTCCTGCAGCCAGGAGAAACCCGGTCGGGGTGCGGACCGGTTCCAGCAATGAACCCATGGTCATTGTTGACGGATCAATAGTTGGATCTGCAATAAACAATCTGTAGGAATCATAGCCCGCCAGAGGCACACCGATAAAGTTTACAAGGTCATTTCCGGCGAAAGCCATCGCAAGTGAAAAAGTGCCTATAAGGACAATGAACCTGAATATATTTACCCTGAAAAAAGAGATAAGTATCTGACCGAGAACCGTGAAACCTGCAAAACAGTACAGTAACAACATGATCGTGTTTTCATTTATCCAGGCAACCATGTTGCCGGTCATGAAAGAGGCGCCGCTTGCACCCTTGACCAAAATGAAATAGACAATTGAAGTAACGGCCATGCCTCCCCATAAGGCACCGAACCAACGAAGGTTACGTTCATAGTTGAATGTGAACGCGAGTCTTGATATGAACTGTACTACAGTACCAACGGTGAAGGCTATAACAACTGAAAGCAGTATACCCGATATGATGGCAAGGGCCTTTCCGGAATTAATATAATTACTCAGATACTGCACGCTGTCGGGTGACGAGTACATCTTGAAAAGAGATACCGCAACAGCGGCTCCGAGCAACTCAAAAATAATCGATACGGTAGTTGACGTGGGCAGGCCAAAGGTGTTGAATGTGTCAAGGAGAATTATATCTGTAATCATAACGGCCAGGAATATGACCATTATCTCATTAAAATAAAACTGATCCGGATGGAAAACGCCGCTTCGGGCTATCTCCATCATACCGCCCGAAAAGGTAGCTCCCACAAGCACACCCAGTCCGGCGATTCCCAGAATAACACGAAATGGAGCAACTTTTGCACCTATGGCTGAATTGAGAAAATTTACAGCATCATTTCCAACCCCAACGACCAGGTCGGAAATCGCCAGAATAAAAAGAATGATTACAAAAACCAGGTATATGTTTTCCATTGCAGTTGCCAGGTTGACGAATTGCAAAATTACCGGGTTTCTTTTTGCGGGTTATTACATTCATATTAAGAAAAACAGCGCTTATGTTAAGAAATTGTTAAGATATGAGGAACCAGCCTTAAACCCGGACTTTGATTGAAGCATGCCCATAATAGAAGTGCCGTTAAATTGGTCAATAGTGTTTTATAGATATCAGACAGGTTAATTACGTTTTAATAATTAGGTAATTTTCCGTAATTGAATTTACATTTTTCCAATTTAGATTTATGATTTGCAGAATATGATTTAAAAATTGTCATGTATATTTGTGGCATATATTATATTATTTAATCCCGCCTTAATATGAAAAAACATGGATCTTTACTGCTGCTGACAGTTGTTATCCTGATGCAGCTTGCCGTCTATTCCTGTCGGACTGTGCCGGTAAGCGGAAGGAGGCAGGTAGCCCTGCTGCCTGAATCAATGCTTGTCAATATGAGCCTGACAAGCTACAATGATTTCCTGGCAAATCATAATTTATCAGCAGACCCTGTACAAACCCAGATGATCAAAAATGTGGGTACCAGGATTTCCGGCGCAGTTGAAGATTATCTCAGGGATCAGAACCTTGAATCACGCATTCAGAATTTTCAGTGGGAGTTTAATCTTGTCCAGGATGATGCTGTCAATGCCTGGGCTATGCCGGGAGGCAAAATTGTGTTTTATACTGGCATTTTACCTGTCACCAGGACAGAAGCAGGAGCTGCTGTTGTCATGGGACACGAAATAGCACACGTGGTCGCACAACATGGTAATGAAAGAATGAGCCAGCAACTGATTGTGCAGACCGGAGGCCTCGCGCTGGCAGTTGCTTTGAGGGAAAGGCCGGAGGAAACAAAAAACATGTTTCTGGCAGCATACGGTGCGGGATCTGCCATCGGTGTCATTCTTCCTTACTCCAGGGCTCATGAAAGAGAGGCCGACAGGCTGGGACTGATATTTATGGCTATGGCCGGATATAATCCGGAAGAGGCCGTCACCTTCTGGGAAAGAATGGAAAACCTTTCGGGTGGCGGTGCGCCTCCCGAGTTTCTGAGCACCCATCCCAGTTCGGCTTCCAGGATAAGGGACATGAAGAATTTCCTTCCTGAGGCAATGAAATACTACAGGCCTCATGGCGGCCTTTGATTTTGCTAATTATTTGATGCCGTTTAATGAAGGGGGCAATAAGCAGATGTATATTAAGGCTTATGGGATGGGAAAGGTCAGGTGTGCTGCCCTCTGAGAAAAAGTATGTTCTTATTGTAGCACCACACACAAGCAATTGGGATTATGTGGTCGGCCAGTTATATTGTTTTGCGTCAGGTGTCAGGCCGTCAATTCTTGTCAAGAAAGAGCTTTTCTGGTTTCCACTGGGCAATCTGCTCAGGGCTCTAGGTGGAATTCCGGTGGACAGGCACAGGAAAACCGATATCGTGGACGATATGATAAAGCATTTTCATGAGCAGGACAATTTTGTACTTACAATTGCCCCGGAAGGAACGCGAAAGAGAGTATCAGAATGGAAGACGGGGTTCCACAGGATAGCTTCAGGGGCAGGCGTACCTGTGCTTCGGGGTTTTCTGGATTACAGAAGAAAAATTATAGGAGTCGGAGACTTTATAACTCTTTCAGATGATCCTGATTCTGATCTGAAAAGAGTAAAGGAGTATTACCGGAAGTTTTCTCCAAAATATCCTGAAAATTTCACCACAGGACCGGATTAGACTGCCAGCGGGATACTGCCGGCTATATATGATGGTATATATCATCGTCAGAGAAAAAGAATGAACATTCTCTTTGTGCATTGGCATCACAATCTGATGCGTGCACGGCGTTTTCGCGCATTGAAATGCCAAATATTTTTCTGACTGTCCCTGGAGCTGCCTCTTCAGGATTTGTTTTGCCGACTACACTCCTGAGTTCGGCTACTGCATCATTCCTGAAAAGGATTGCAGCAATTATTGGACCGCCCGACATCATTTCAACAAGAGGCTCAAAAAAGTACTTGCCTGTGTGCTCATTGTAAAACTCTTCACTCTCGCGACCATTCAACCGGGTCATTTTAAGTGCGATTATCCTGAAGCCTGCATTACACAGCATCGATAATATCTCACCTGCCTTGTTATCTCTTACTGCATGTGGTTTTATCAGTAACAGTGTCTGTTTTCCAGCCATAAGGGTATGATTTATGTTTCTGTGCGCATTTCACCTAAAAAGCGTATTTTCGCATTGTCATATACAGGATAATGGTTCTGATAAAAATAATAAAAATTAAAATAGAAGCATGACTGATCTTGCAGATAAAGTGGAAAGCATATTAAAATCCTCCAAAAATATAGTTATCCTGAGTCATGTCAATCCCGATGGTGATGCTGTAGGATCTTCACTGGCTCTTTGCCAGGTTCTTATAAATACCGGAAAGATCAACACATCAGTTGTTATGCCGAATGAGTATCCTGATTTCCTGAAATGGCTGCCCGGCACCGGCCATATATCTATAATGAGCAAGGAAAGCAAGAAGGCAATAATGGCTATAGAAGAAGCTGATATGTTATTCATGCTGGATTTTAATTCACCCGATCGTGCCGGAGAAGCGCAAACGCATATTAATGCATCAAAAGCTTGCAAGGTTCTGATTGATCATCATCCTGACCCCGGACATTTTGCAGATATCACAATTTCAGATACAAGATCAAGCTCAACTGCGGAATTGGTTTACCGCCTAATTGAAATGACAGGCAAACTGAAATACATTGACAATAATGTAGCTACATGCATTTATGCCGGCATAATGTCAGATACCGGATCATTCTCCTATAATTCATCGGAGCCGGAAACTTACCGGGTATTGTCGGAACTTCTCCGCCTGGGTGTCGACAAGGATAAGATATTCTCAAGGGTTTACGATAATTTTTCTGAAAACAGGATGCGTCTTCTTGGATTTTGTCTCGATAAAAAAATGGTCGTGCTTCCAAAATTCAGGGCAGCATATATGAGCTTAAGCCTTTCGGAAAAACGAATGTATAAATATGTAAGAGGAGACGCTGAGGGTTTTGTTAATTATCCGCTTTCCATTAAGGGAATAAGTTTTGCAGCCTTTTTCATGGAGAATGATGGTCATGTAAAAATATCATTCCGTTCAAAAGACCACTTTGATGCCAGCAAGTTTGCCCTGGAAAATTTTAACGGAGGGGGGCATAAGAATGCATCCGGTGGAGAATCAGAGCTTGGTTTGCAGGACACAATAAATAAATTTATTTCACTGTTACCTTCTTATATAAAAACGGAATAATTTCTGGTATAGATGAACATTGCCTGTGCTCTCAGAAATATGTTTTTAATAGGCCTGTCGGTTTGCATATTCAGTTTGATGAGTGGCTGCACCGGAAAAGAACCTGAACCCGGTTACAGCCACGAACTAACAAGGGAGGAAATGATAAGGGTAAACCAGTTCCTCGCCGGAAAGGATATGGAACTTATAAACGCCTATATTAGCCGCAGAAACTGGGATATAGAGTTTACCGGAACGGGACTGGGCTTCCAGATCTACCAGGCTGGAGAGGGGCAACGGGTTGAAAGAGGGCATCAAATAACTATAAATTACACTTCCAGCCTGCTTGATGGCAGGGTCTGCTACAGTTCGGATGGAAACGGACCAAAATCATTCCGTGTCGGACAGGGGGGAGTGGAATCCGGCCTTGAGGAGGGTGTTTTAATGCTCAGGGTTGGAGATAAAGCAAGGTTCATATTGCCGCCATTTCTTGCTCACGGACTGATTGGTGATCAGAACAGGATACCTCCCCGGGCTGTTTTGATATATGAGGTTGAAGTACTGGAAGTAATCCCCAGGTGAAATACGATGATGAAAACGCTTATACATTACCTGAAACAAAAACCGCTTTTCGCAGTTCTTTTATTAACAGTACTGAGTATTGTTGCCGGCTGTGGTATGGACAGCGAGTATCCTGGTTTCAGCAGGTCAGTATCGGGAATCCATTACCGGCTCATTGTCACTGGTGAAGGAGAAAGAATGGCTGTGCCAGGTGACATTATAACAGCTGACATTACCTACAGAACTACAGATGATTCTGTTTTTTTCAATGCACGCAGGGAGTTCAGGCTGGATTCGCCTTCATATAACGGTTCAGTTGAAGAGTGTTTTGCAATGCTTGCCAGGGGAGACGAAGCTGAGTTCATAATTGATGCCGCCAATTTTTTTATGAAAACTCTTGACACGGTCATGCCCGGATTCCTGAGAATAGGTGATAATATCATAGTCTCGGTAAAAATGCTTGATATTAGGAGAGAGAATGAATTTTCCGGGTCGGGTTACCGGTATCCGGAAATGAATGAGGTAATGCCTCTGAATGAACAAAGAGCTCTGCATGATTTCGCTGCTTCAATGATGAATGGCGCGGCCCCTGATGAAAACGGAATCTATTTTTTGCAGCTTAGTCCGGGTTCCGGTAAAGCAGTCAAGGCCGGAGACATTGTGGAACTTAATTATGAAGGCAGGTTCCTGGACGGAGATATATTTGATTCTACATATGAAAGGAATGAAACATTCCGTTTTGTATTCGGGAATGAGTACCAGCTTATAAAAGGGTTGGAAATCATTGTTGGCCGGATGCGTGAAGGAGAGCGAGCACGTGTTCTTATACCCTCGCTGTTTGCATATGGTCAACATGGTTCATCAACAGGGTTAGTACCCCCGTATACCCCTATGGTCTATGAGGTCGAGATTGTATCAGTAAAATAAAAACAGGCACAATGTTTGTGGCAATGGTTGAACAGCATATTCCTATAAAAACAATTATTTAGACTATTTTTACCGGAGGAATCAAATCCCTTAATTAAACCAGAATATTTAATTAAAAACATATAATACCATGCAAATAAATTCATTATTTAATTACGGTGTTGTTATTATTCTTTTTACAGGCTTACTTGCTATAAGTTGCAGCAGGGAAGACAGCAGAATTGAAGAAGAAAGGGTTAAGCTCGAGCAATACCTTCAGGAACAGGGGTATACCGGCATTGAGCCAACCAGTAGTGGTTTATACCATGTTGTCATTGAAGACGGAACAGGTGAAATACCATCAAGGTCTGACTTTGTCAATATTGAATTTGTGGCGAAACTGGTTGATGGTACCGTTTTTGAAACAAGCGATGAAGATGTTGCCTCACAACACAACATCTTGCGGGCAGACAAGCTTTATGGCCCGGCCAAGTTCAATCTTGAGCAGCTTGGCATTCAAGGACTAAGGGAGGGTATCATGCTTATGAAAGAAGGGGGATCATCCCGGCTGATAATACCCTCAAATCTTGCATTCGGTTCAGCCGACCTCGGTATCATACCTCCATATTCTACACTGATCTATGACGTAGACCTTCTTGATGTCATAGCTGATCCAGCTGAGCACGAAAAGAATTTGCTTGAACAATTCATCGAAGATAATGATATTGACGTATCTCCTACCCAGAGTGGCCTCTATTATATAGAGAAGGAGCCGGGAGAGGGGAACCTTCCCGGTGATAATAAAAGTGTTACAATAAATTTCAAGGGCTACCTGCTCGACGGCAGGCTTTTCGACAAGAGCAGCGCGGCGAATCCCGTGGTCTTAAACACTTCTGCAACTGACATAATACCCGGTTTTATTGAAGGCATACGTCTTATGAGAAAAGGTGGTAAAGCCAGGTTCATAATACCATGGAATATTGGCTATGGGGCCGGTGGCTCACTGGATGGGATAATTCCTCCCTATTCAACATTGATCTTTGACGTGGAATTGATCGAAATCGGTTGACCTTTTTATCAGGACATACTTAAATCACACTGTTAATAAAGCTATCATTTCAGATGACAAGATTTATTATTTGCGGGATAATATTCCCGCTTTTATTCACCGGCATTTTTCTTTCATGCAATGACGACAGTTCTGATCTTCATAAAGAGAAGGAGATGCGGTATCTCCGACAGTATATAAGTGAAAATGATATTGATGTTGAGCCGGAAAGAAGCGGACTGTACTATATTCCCGTACACGCAGGACAGGGTGCAAAACCTTCAGCCGGTGACTGGTTGATAATAAGTTATACAGCCAGGACATTATTCAACCAGGTATTTGATACTACTGACGAAGATGTCGCGATAAGGAATAATATTCATTCTTCGAACCAGATCTATGGCGACAGGCGGCTGGAACTTGATGCCATAATGGTTTCAGGGCTAAAGGAGGGTTTAAAAATGACACGGGAAGGGGGTGCGGCAACACTAATAGTACCCTCCCACCTTGGTTTTGGCAGCAAGGGCACAGGTGTCGTTGCTCCGTATACCACACTCATTTATGATTTTGAACTGGTTAAGGTTATTGATGATCCGGCCGCATATGAAGAAGAGCTGATTGAAAAATACCTTGAATCCTACACCGATTCTACCCACCTGGTAGTTACCGCAAGAGAAAGCGGTCTGTATTATATAGAGTTAGTTGAGGGAACAGGCAACAATCATCCTGAAGAGGAAGACAGGGTTGATGTTTATTATCTTGGTACATTTACTGACGGCCGGGTATTTGATACAAATATCGGAGGCTCCTTATTCAGTTTCCCCATAGGGGCGGAAGCAGCCATACCGGGATTTGAAGAGGGTGTCATGCTCATGAAGCCGGGAGGCAGATCAAGGATCATTGTTCCTTCCGTGCTTGCATATGGAGAGCATGGATCAGGAGAAAAGATACCGGGCTACACTCCTCTGGTTTTCGATATTGAGCTTTTTGATATCAGGACACCCTGATATTTATCTTTCGCCTTGTATTATAAATATCGCCGGCCTCTTATGAATATCAGGAATATCTTTCTGCCAGTCCGATACCCTGCGGGTCAGAATATACTCTGATGCCAGCGTTATGTCGCATGCGATGCAGAGGCGGGTTGAAGGTTTACATACGGAAATGACGCTTTCAAGCACTTTTTTGTTCCTGTAAGGGGTCTCCATAAAGATTTGCGACTGGCTGTGCTCAATAGAATCTGCCTCCAGCTTCCTGATTGCCTGATTTCTTCCGTCCGGTTTTACAGGAAGATACCCGTGAAATACAAAGGACTGGCCTGTCAGGCCCGATGACATAAGTGCCAGCATTATTGATGAAGGACCGGTAAGCGGGACAACCCTGATCCCGGAATCATGTGCCATCGCAACAATACGCGATCCGGGATCAGCAATGCAGGGCATTCCCGCTTCGGAAAGCAATCCTGTATCATAACCCCTGGCTGCACCGGACAGAAAATTCTGCAACTCTTCATCATCTGTATACTTATTAAGTAAATAGAACTTTACATTATCGAACTGAACGGGGATACCGGCTTTTTTTAAAAATCTTCTTGCTGAGCGTAAATCTTCAGCAATATAATGGCGCACTCTGTTAACCACATTGAATACAGATGCCGGCAGCACACTGGCCGGAGCAACATCGCCCAGAAGTGTCGGGATAAGATAAAGCCTGCCAGCCTTAGTCTCTTTGTTCATTACTTTTGCACACATAAAAACCAGGTTTGTATTAATTCAATCCTGTTGTAAAAGTACCCAAATCAATTACTAAATTCTTCTCAAACTGCGGGATTTATTCAAAATTGTGCAAATTTGCGCATCTGGTTTCTGTTGGCATAACAACATACAGCACCGTGTTTTGCTTTTCTGTGCAATTCATTTAACTTTAAAATTTACAATAAATTCAATAGATTGAGAATAACATTCTTAGGAACAGGAACATCACAGGGGGTGCCGGTAATTGCCTGTCCCTGCCGGGTTTGCCAGTCTGATGACCCACGGGACAAAAGGCTGAGAACTTCGGTCCTTATCGAGACTGATGGTAAAACCATAGTTATTGATACCGGACCTGATTTCAGGCAACAGATGCTTACTGCAAAGGTTAAAGATCTCAATGCTATTCTTTACACTCATGAACATAAAGACCATATTGCAGGCCTTGACGATGTAAGGGCATTTAATTTCGTTAACCAACGGGCGATTGATGTGTACCTGGAAGACAGGGTCATTCCGGCAATAAAGAGGGAGTTCTCGTATATATTTGCAGAGAATAAATACCCTGGAGTTCCCCAGATTAATCTTCACACGATTGACAATTATAGTTTTGAGGCTGCCGGGCATATGATAATGCCTATTAGGGCATTTCATTACAGGCTGCCTGTAGTGGGTTTCAGAATTGGTGATTTTACGTATATTACAGATGCAAATTATATACCTGAAGAGGAAAAGGAGAAAATTATCGGTAGCAGCTATATTGTTTTAAATGCGCTTAGAAAGCAGAAACATATTTCTCACTTTACTCTTTCTGAAGCAGTGAAGCTTATCAATGAATTTGGTCCCCGCAGAGGATTTATAACCCATATTAGTCACCAGATGGGCCTTCACGAAGAGGTTCAGCATGAATTGCCGCCAAATATCTTCCTGGCATATGATAATATGAGCTTTGAAGTATAGCAAGGTCCGAATACCATATTAAATGGTGATTAATATCATTAAAATTTTCAGCCGGAAAAGTCAAATTTACATATCTTTATACGGAAAATATAACATCATTTAAAATACTGCTTTACAATGAATTTACTTGAAAGAATCAAGCTTGGAGCCAAAAAACATAACAAGCGAATAGTTTTACCGGAAGGTTTTGATGAAAGAACCCTCAAGGCGGCTGACGTTTTACTGTCCGAACAGATAGCACAGATAACAATCCTGGGCAACCCTGATAAAATAAAAGCTGAAGCACGTGAACTGGGACTAGATAATATTGAAAAATCAACGATTATTGATCCTCTCAACCATCCTGACAAGGACCGTTACATTGCAATGATGGTTGAATTAAGGAAAAATAAGGGTCTTACAGAAGCTGAAGCCGGAAAGCTTATAGAAGACCCCCTCTATTTGGCAACCATGATGATAAAAGCTGGCGATGCAGACGGTGAGGTGGCCGGTGCTGCAAACTCAACCGGCGATGTATTGAGGCCGGCTTTCCAGTTTGTAAAAACCCGTCCTGGTATTAGCGTGGTTTCAGGAGCGTTTATCATGATATTGAAAGACAAGGAGTATGGTGAGGAAGGGTTGCTGGTATTTGCCGACTGTGCAGTTCATCCCGATCCGACTGAGAAAGAACTTGCCGAGATAGCCGTTGCCACTGCCGGAACTACCAGGGCGATCGTCGGAATTGAGCCCAGAATAGCAATGCTGAGTTTTAGTACCAAGGGGAGCGCCAGTCATCCGATGGTTGACAAAGTAGTGAATGCAACCCGGATTGCCTCAGAAATGGCCCCGGATCTTCAGATTGAAGGCGAGTTACAGGCTGATGCCGCGATTGTTGATGCGATCGGGAAGAGCAAGGCTCCGGGCAGCAAAATAGCCGGCAATGCCAATGTGCTGATATTCCCAAATCTGGAGTGCGGCAATATAGCCTACAAGCTTGTCCAGAGACTCGCCGGTGCTGAAGCAATTGGTCCGGTACTCCAGGGTATGGCAGCACCCATAAACGATCTCTCAAGGGGATGTTCAGTAAGTGATATTGTTAATCTGGTTGCAATTACCGCAAACCAGGCAGCAGGAAATTAATCAAATCAAACTAAAATAATAAACTATACAAATGGCTGAAACTAAGATAGAACCAATAGAACAATACGGTCTAAGTAAAAAAGACAGACCAAAAACCCTTTTCTCGAAGGTTGGTATTGTTGGCTGTGGAAGCGTTGGCCAGGCCATTGCAAGGATAATCAGCTGCCGGGGTATTGAGGTGGTTTTTATTGAGCTTTCCGAAGAACTCATCAGGCAGGCGATCGATTCCATCAGCTGCCAACTGGACAGGATGATCCAGCGCTGGGGAATGACGCCAGGGGAAAAGCGCAGCATAATGTCCCGTATTAAAGGCACAATGGATTATGGAGAGTTATCGGACTGTGATCTGGTAATAGAAGCAATATTATCTAAATCAAGGGACAGCAGCGTGGGAATGAGAAAAGAGGTTTTCAGGAAGATAGAAAAGCATGTAAGTCCGGAAACCATCATTGCAACAAATTCAACCACCCTGGTTATAACTGAATTGTCAGCCGAGCTTGAACATAATGAACGCTGTGTAAGCCTCCATTTTTCGACCACTTCGCCGGACTCGGGAATACTCGAAGTTGCAAGGGGGCTCCATACCTCAGACGAAGCATACGAAAAGGTCCTGACTTTTGGAAAACTCCTCAGCAAAGTTGTAATTCCGGTTGAGGAATCTCCCGGACTTATTTCGGTACGGCTTCTGGTTGTTCTGATCAATGAGGCATGCCAGATACTTTCAGAAAATGTTGCTGCAAAAGAGGATATCGATCTGACACTTAGCAGTAGCTTAGACACCAAACAGGGCCCGTTTGAGATGGCCGACCGCATTGGCCTGGACCGGGTTCTGAGATACATGGACAACTTATACAGTGAGTTCGGTGATATAAAGTATAAGGCAAATCCGATCATAAAGAGGCTTGTCAGGGCTAACCAGCTTGGAAGAAAGACAGGTAGAGGATTTTATGGATATGATGAGAACGGGAACAGGATAAAAACATGATTTTATTTTAGCGGCTACTAAATGGCCGGTTCTGCATTTTGCCTCTCAATTAATGAAATTTTAAAAATTTAAACGATATACCAAATGAAGATAATGGTTCTGAACTGCGGAAGTTCATCGATCAAATACCAGCTTTTCAATATGGAAAGCAAAGACGTTCTGGCAAAGGGGATTGTTGAAAAGATAGGACTCAAAGGGTCTTTCATGAAACTCGAGAAGCAGTCCGGCGAAAAATGCAGATTCGAGGGTGAAATCCTCGATCATCAGATCGGTATTGAATATGTACTGGGTGTTCTTACAAGTAAAAAGCATGGGTGCCTTAAAAACCTTGATGAGATTGAAGCCGTTGGGCACAGGGTTGTACAGGGCGGAGAGAAGTTCACTGACAGCGTTTTTATTGACGACATGGTTTTCGGAGAAATAGAGAAATACTGCGACCTTGCACCATTGCACAATCCGGCGAACATAAAGGGTATTGTTGCAATGAAAACACTTATTCCCGGCATACGGCAGGTTGCAGTATTTGATACGTCCTTCCATCAAACAATGCCCGATTATGCTTATATGTACGGGATACCTTATTCACTCTATACGAAATACGGTATAAGGCGATATGGATACCATGGTACAAGTCACCGGTTCGTTGCAAAGAAGGCCTGTGACTTCCTGGGAGTTGACATAAAGACCAGGAAGATCATATCTTGCCATCTTGGAAACGGTGCATCTGTAACCGCTATCGACAAAGGGAAGTCAGTTGATACCTCAATGGGGTTTACGCCTGTTGAAGGTTTGATCATGGGAACCCGTACCGGGGATCTTGACCTTGGTGTTCTGACATATATTCTCGACAAGGAGGCGGTACCTCTTAGTTCTATAAATACGATAATCAACAAGCAGAGCGGAATGCTTGGTGTAACAGGGATATCATCAGATATGCGCGAAATCGAGCTTGAAGCTGATAAAGGAAACAAAAGAGCCATTCTCGGACTGCAGATGTATGATTACAGGGTCAGAAAATATATTGGAGCCTACGCAGCCGCGCTGGGTGGTGTTGACATACTAATATTCACAGGAGGTATAGGTGAAAATGCAGACACAACAAGGAGGGGAGTTGCATCGGATCTTGGGTTTCTGGGACTTGAACTGGATGATGCAATCAATACCGGTTTGCGTGAAACAACCAAAGTTATCAGTACCAAGGATTCTAAAGGAACGATTATAGTTGTAACTACCGACGAAGAGCTTGTCATCGCTGAAGACACGCAGCGTATCATAAACGAGATTAGTTAAGAATATGTCAATTGCAAGTCCGGAACAGATCCTGAATCTCGCCAGGTCAGGTTCAAGACAGCACCTTGTTGCAGCCTGGGCAATAGACGAGCATTCCTTGTCAGCCATCAGCCAGGCTTTAAGCATGGGGGTTGTCGACGCAACTGTTGTCGGTGATAAAAGGACCATTGAGAAAGTCTGCCATGAAAATGGCATAGAGGCAAATGATCTCAGTATAATCGACAATCCCGATGAAACATCTTCCATGAATGAGGCTGTTGATCTTATTAACAGGCAGCAGGGCAGCTTTTTGATGAAAGGCAACCTCAGCACCGACAAGTATATGCGCGCCATACTGAACAAGGAAAAGGGGCTGATGAATCCCGGTGCAGTACTCAGCCATGTTACCGTTCTTAAAATGGTAAATTACCATAAGCTTCTTGTAATTGGAGATGTTGCCATTATACCCTTACCGGATCTGAAGCAGAAAGTGGCAATTGCAAATTATCTTATCAGGACAGCACATGCTTTGGGTACAGATAATCCCAAACTTGCAGTTCTTGCGGCAACAGAGCAGGTATTGCCAGGAATGCAGGCATGTACAGATGCTGCATTATTAAGCAAAATGGCAGAGAGGGGACAGATCAGAGGTGCCGTTGTTGACGGCCCGCTTTCCATGGACCTGGCAATAAGCAGTGAGGCAGCCAGGATAAAGGGCGTAGAAAGTGAAGTTGCCGGTGATGCGGATTGCATACTTTTCCCCAACATCGAATCGGGTAATGTTTTTTATAAGCTCAATGCCCTGGCCGGTTCTGCCGGGCAGGCAGCCATGCTTGTTGGTGCAAGAGTTCCTGCCGTCCTCTCTTCAAGAGGTGACAGCACAAAAACAAAACTTTATTCAATAGCCCTTGCTGCAACTCTTGCAAAGTGATTCTAAGGTGTGCTAACCAGGAAACTAACCTTAAATGGAAAACATCAGGATACTGGCTATAAATCCGGGGTCAACATCAACCAAGATAGCAGTTTATAATAATACTAAATCTGCGTTCCTGAAAAACATCAAGCATTCAGCTTCTGATCTTGGAAGTTTCAGGAATATCGCCAGCCAGTTTGAATTCAGGAAAAAACATATACTGGATGAATTAGATGATGCCGGGATTGAAATTGAAAGCCTGAATGCAGTGATTGGCCGTGGCGGACTGATAAAGCCGATACCATCGGGGGTATATGAGGTTAACAAGGCGATGATCAGGGACCTGAAAAAGGGGATTCAGGGAGAACATGCAAGTAACCTGGGCGGATTGATAGCAAATGATATCGCCATGACAATACCGGCTGCCCGCTCCTTTATTGCCGACCCGGTCGTGGTCGATGAGATGCAGGATGTTGCCAGGATAACAGGTCACCCCCTGTTTGAACGCCGGTCCATCTTTCACGCCTTAAACCACAAGGCAATAGGGAGAATACATGCCGAATCGATCGACAGCGAATACGATAAATTAAATCTCATAATCGCTCACCTTGGTGGCGGAATATCTGTGGGCGCTCATAAGCAGGGAAGGGTGATTGATGTCAATAATGCCCTTGACGGAGAGGGGCCTTTTTCGCCGGAAAGAACAGGCACGTTGCCGGCCGGATGCCTTGCCAGGACCTGCTTTGATGATAACTACACCCACGATGACGTAAAGAAGATGATTACCGGCCACGGTGGATTGATGGCCTATTTCAATACCAATGACGCCTATGAAATTGAAATCAGGGCAGGGGACGGAGATCCTAAAGCTGTTCTGATTCAGAATGCAATGGCCTACCAGACAGGAAAGGAGATAGGAGCTATGTCAGCCGTACTCAAGGGGAGGGTGCACGCAATCATCCTCACCGGTGGTATGGCTCATAACCCAACCCTTGTGTCATACATCAAGGATATGGTTTCTTATATTGCACCTGTGATTATTTATCCTGGTGAGGATGAGATGAAAGCTCTGGCTATGAATGCGCTCATGGTTATGACAGGTAAAATCAAACCAAAGGTATACAGCTGAAAAATAATGCACTAACACATGCAGGCAGGTGTGGTATATTCAGCTTTGATAATGATTTCTTATAATGATGAACATAAATTTCTTCTCTTTATTTAAGAGACCTTTACTGATCATTGCATTACTTGCAATGATTGGCGGGTCGGAAGTCAGGGCTTATTCAGCTTATGGCAACCGGATTTATTATGGCGGATATTTAGGTGTTGATCTCGGTCTTATCAATCAGTATGAGATATCGCCCCTGGCAGGCTACAGGATAACACCGTGGCTGAATGCAGGGGCCGGAGCCAAGTACCAGTATTACCATAATAAACAGGTTGGCAGTGTATTCAGTTCCCATATTTTCGGACCAATTCTGTTTACCGATATTGTACCTGTTTCCAATATCAATGACCTGCTGCCTTTCAGATTCCTTGAAGCCGGGTTGTATATTCACGGAGAAGTAGACCTTTTCAGCTTGCCGGTCAGCTATTTTGATACTGAAAACCGTTTCTCCGGGCAGAATCGTTTTTTCAGACCATCATGGATTGCAGGTGCCGGACTGCGTTCCGTTAGCGATACCGGTAGAAATTTGAACATAATGATAATTATTGACTTATCAGGCCATGAACGTAAAATATATGCAAACCCGGCTGTAAGAATTGGATTCATGTTCTGAAACAAATGGAAGGGAAATACAGTGTCTGCTTATGTATATATAATGAAAGAGCCCCTGTCAAAGGGGCTCTGTAAATGCTGATATGGATTATAGTTGAAATTTTCTATTCAGCAGTTTTAACGTTAGTGGCCTGGGGGCCTCTTTTACCTTCAGATATTTCGAACTCAACCTCCTGGCCTTCCTCCAGAACCCTGAAGCCTTCACGCTCAATACCTGTGTAATGAACAAATACGTCGTTACCTTCTTCGGTTTGAATGAACCCGTAGCCTTTGGCTGAATCAAACCATTTAACTTTGCCTTTCATGATAAAAAAATTAAATTAAAAAATAGTTAATAGTGAAAAACCTTACAAATATCAGATTTTTTTTTTAGCTTATCAATTATTTTATAATAAATCAACATAATTATATATTTTAGAACGACCCTGTATAAAGCAGATTATATCGTCAAAGCGGCAGGTTGCATTCATAACCAATCTCACGTTTTTTTTTTAATCTGCTACCTCTTTTTAACAAACAATGGGCTTAAAATGTTCGTAAGATGTATCCGGATGAGGTATGTTTGAGTACCCGGTTTGTCAGTTACTGATTTGGTTATTCACTTTATTATCACTTCCTTTGTATCCTGAAACCAGATTTAAAATCAGGGGGAATCCTTAATTATAAGGCACAAGGTTGCCCGAAGCGGGATTGCCCCGCTTTATTTAAATTAAAATATATTTATAATGACTATTAAAGAGAACAAGGTTGTATCGCTTACTTATGAACTCAGGGTTGATGATCAAAAGGGTGAGATCGTCGAAAAAGTTGAAAAGAACGCACCTCTTACATTTCTTTTTGGCCGCGGAAATCTGTTGCCCGATTTTGAGGCCAACATTGACGGCTTGAAAAAGGGAGATCCTTTCAGCTTCATGCTTGAACCTGAAAAGGCATACGGACAGGTTTCAGAAGAGGCAATCGTCGACCTCCCCAAGAACATTTTTGAAGTGGATGGTAAGATTGACGATAATCTCCTTAAGGTCGGAAACAATATACCGATGCAGGATAACAGCGGAAACAGGCTGAATGGAATAGTGCTTGAAATTGGAGGCGAGACGGTAAAGATGGATTTCAACCATCCTCTTGCAGGCGACACTCTCTATTTTGAAGGCGAGGTCTGCAATATCAGGGATGCAACCGAGGAAGAGGTCAGTCACGGACATGTGCACCAGGGTGGCGGGACCCATCCATGCGGCGGATAAAAAATTACTGCCGGAATATACCGGTTCCGGTTCTGCATGACATTAGTTTTTACAGGAACTTCCTCAGTTCTTAAGGGAGTTCCTGTTGTTTATTACCCAAAACCACCGGCAATAATTTTTCATTATGTACAACCCGACAAAAAAGGATGGATACATGGGGCTTGCTGCCGGACTGGCTGTTATGGGCCTCTGGCTGGCGGGACTTGTAATATTTCTGCAGATGGACCTGTCGGTAGTCCCCGTCTACATTATCATACCAGCTATGGTTGTACAGATGTTTCTTTATGTGGGACTGTTCATCACTGCCCACGATGCCATGCATGGCCTGGTTTTTCCTCAAAATCTAAGTATCAATAAATTAACAGGCACTGTTGCCGTACTGTTATACGCGCTGTTCCCCTACAAAAAGCTTCACACAAAACACTGGGACCATCATAAATATCCGGGTAGTGAGAAGGATCCGGATTATCACGACGGGAAACAGCCCGGGTTCTTCAGCTGGTATCTTAAGTTTATGAGAACCTACCTGAGCTGGTGGCAGGTCCTGGGCATGGCAATTATCTTCAATATCCTTCACCTGGGACTGAATATTCCTGTGGCCAACCTTATGCTTTTCTGGGCCTTTCCGGCCCTCGCCAGCACCCTGCAGCTGTTTTATTTCGGCACCTACCTTCCGCACAGGGAACCCAATGGGGGATACACCAACCGCCACAACGCTACAAGTAATGATTACCCGGTTTTATTATCTTTTATAACATGCTACCATTTCGGATACCATCTGGAACACCATGAGTTTCCCTATGTGCAATGGTGGAAACTGCCTAAAGTGAGGAAGAAATGGAACGGCCGGGTTTCCTGAAACACCAGATATCCTTTCATCTACCGGAGCAGGCATGAACCACGAAATGATATATGAGTTTTGGGTGCAGGCGATTGCTGATTAACCGCATCTTTATCCTGCCCTCGGATCGGGGCGGGAGGGAAGGCGCGCCATCTTGCTTACCTCGACGGAGGGAAAGTCAAACTCTTCGGTTACCCGTCCCTCGATAAGGTAAACACCCGGCCCGGTAAAGGGGTACTTTTTCAGTACCGGCGGGAAATTCACAGTATCAAAGAATTCGCCCTTCTCATCGAGGAAACATCCGAACTGCATGATCTCCTTCCTCACTGTGCGAACATACTTGGTTGCCACCAGGTCACCCACTATTCGCACTATTCTGCCTTTACCCGCCGGGGCATTGGCTGCCCTTCGCGAAGTCCTGCCGGTACCGGCCACGTTACTGGCTGCCGTTTGTGCATCCCCGCCGTTACCGGTGTGAAGATCGGCCGCCACGGTATTGCCCCTGTAGGATGTCTGCAGCATATCAAAACGTGACATGGTGACGGGGAAGCCCAGCAGCTCGGTCTCATCCCATGCATCTTCAATAGAGGTGTCATCCATAGGAGGAAGGCTGTAAGTTTTTACGGCCCCGTCAAAAAGCTTCCTGCCAAACTGAACCTTTTTCTCCCTGGAGGTCAGGAAGTGAGCCTCCCACAGCAGCTCCTTTTTGGTTTTGCCTGTAAACCGGAACGCCCCGCAGCGGATCAGTATCTTCACCTGCTCGATGCCTGCCGGCACCCGCTCCATAAAACCGGCCAGTCCACGAAACTCTCCATACCGTTCCCTTTCGGCCTCAACGTGCCTGCCAACCTGTGCCTCCAAACTTTTGAGGTGCACAAATCCCAGGTAAATAACATCACCCTTAATGCTCGTCATATACCTCCCCCTGTTCACGCATGGCAGTTCTATGGTGGCCCCGTACCGCCGGGCCTCGTTCACGTATACCCATGTCCGGTAGAACCCCCCGAAGTTGTTGATCACCGCCACATGGAACTCGTGAGGGAAGTGGGTCTTCAGGTAAAGGCTCTGGTAGCTCTCCACCGCGTAGGAGGCTGAATGCGCCTTGCAGAAGGCGTAGCCGGAGAAGGAGGCTATCTGCCTCCACACCTCGGCTGTCAGCTCTATGGGGTAACCTCTTTCACGGCAGTTGTCGAAAAAGCTGTTCTCTATCCGCTCAAACTCCTTTCGCGAGCGGAACTTGCCCGACATGGCCCGGCGCAGTATGTCGGCATCGGCCAGGTCGAGTCCCGCGAAATGGTGCGCTATCTTAATCACATCCTCCTGGTACACCATTATACCGAAGGTCTCGCCAAGCTGCTGCTCAAATACCGGGTGGAGGTAGCTGAACGAATCCGGGTTATGAAAACGGTGTATATACTCCTTCATCATCCCGCTCTTTGCCACCCCCGGCCTGATGATGGAACTTGCCGCCACCAGTCTCAGATAATCCCTGCACCTGAGCTTCTTGAGCAACCCCCTCATGGCCGGCGACTCGATATAAAAGCACCCGATCGCTTCGCCCCTGTAGAGCCTTTCGTTTATTTCCGGATCTTTTTTGAAATCATTTACCCTGTGCACGTCGATCTTCTGGTTGCGGTTCTCCCTTACGATATCGACACACTCGCCGATATGCGCTATACCTCTCTGACTAAGTATGTCGAGCTTTTCAAAGCCGATCTCCTCGGCCACGTACATGTCCCATTGCGTCGTCGGAAAACCCTTGGGCGGCATATCCAGGGCGGTGTAGCAGGTGATCGGCTCCTCCGATATCAGAACCCCGCCGGCATGGATGCTCCGGTAATTGGGAAAATCGATGATCCGCCGTCCGTAGTCAAAGATCTTCTTTGTCAGGTCATTCTGCAGCAGCGGATCCCCTGGCCTGTCCACAAGCTGGTCAATATCGCTCTTCGGAATCCCGTAAACCTTCCCCAGTTCACGTATTATGGAGCTGTCGCGGAAGGTGTTGATCGTGCCCAGCAGGGCGGTGTGCTCCCTGCCGTACCGCTTGAATATGTAGTCCAGCACCTCGTCACGCTCTTTCCACGAAAAATCTATGTCGAAGTCCGGGGGACTCGTTCTCTGCGGATTTATGAACCGCTCAAAGTAGAGGTTCAGCTCCACCGGGTCGATATCGGTTATCCTGAGGCAGTAGGCCACGATGCTGTTTCCGCCGCTGCCCCTGCCTACGTGGTAAAAGCCGCGGTACATGGCATACCGGATTATATCCCATGTGATAAGGAAATATGACGAGAAGCCGAGCCTGTCGATCACCTCCAGCTCACCCTGTATCCTTTGAAGCGCCTTCTTATCGTTTCCGTACCGGTATTTTAGTCCGTCAAGAGCCAGTTTCTCCAGCAGCAGCTTGTCGTCGTAACGGCTTCCCGTAAAGGTCCGTTTGTTTTTGGGCGTTGATTTATTGAAAGAGAAGCTGCATTGTGCAAGCAGGGCAGAAGCGTTCAGCAGCAGGGAGGGGTTGCTGGCATATATCTTTTTAAGCTCTTTGGGCGAAAGGAAGTACTCCATCCGGTTAGCCGTGTGCCTGGACTCAAGCTTGTCCAGCAGCGTGTTCCGGTCAATTGCCCTCAGGTGCCTGTGAAATTCGTAATCTTCCGCGGAAGCGAAAGCAACCGGGCAATGAGCCAGTAATTTACTGCTGTATTTGTGATATTCGGCGGGCCACAGCTTACCGGCCTCCCAGGGGCGGATGCCTATGTACTCGTTCTCCCTGAGGCGGGAAACGGGGACGCTGCCCGGGGCATATAGAACGTAGACGTGGTCGAACGGCGGGGCAGATGAGGAGAGGGGGTTGTTGTCAAGGTTGTGTCTGGTCAGATGCCGGTTGATCTCCTCCATGCCGCGTTCATCGGCCGCGATGCAGGTGTAGAGGTAATGGCCGCCCGACCTGAACTCCATGCCGCATACCGGCTGTATGTTGCTCTTGATGCACAGCTCTGTAAAGTCGAAGCATGCGGTGCTGTTGTTTATATCGGTAAGCGCCAGGGCGCCGATATTTCTCTTCCCGGCTTCTTCCACCAGCTTTTCGACGGGCATGGTGCCGTAACGCAGGCTGTAATATGAACGTGCGGTATAGAGCATTTTACGTATTATTAATATTCGGCGGTTTCTTCCCGGAGTACCACCTCAAACCGGATCATTTATGCCGCCCGGTGTCCGGCCGGCGGTTTTATTTGTCAGGCTGGCAGTTTGCCGGGCGCCACCCCTGCATTAACCGCTCTTACCACCGCCATCTTCCCAAACCTCCTTTTCAGCCGGTCAACCGTCATGTAGAGGTTCACCATCTCGGGGGTGTCCTCAAACAGGTTGAGCTGCTGGGTCCCCTGTACCAGGTGGGTGAAGCGTACCCCTATAAGCCGTATCAGCAGTCGCCTGTTATATAACCTGTCAAACAGTCCCCGCGAGATTTCAATCAGCGTATGATCAAACGAGGTGTAGGGGATACGCTTTTGCAAGGTGTGGGTATCGAAATTGGCGTATCGCAGTTTTACGGTAACACAGGAGGTGAGCTTATGCTGCGACCGCAGCTCATAGCACAGTTTTTCGACCATTCCCGCCAGCAGCGCCCTCAGCATCTTAACGTCGGTGGTATCCTGCTCAAAAGTGCGTTCGGTGCTGACCGATTTCTGCTCCCAGTAAGGCTCCACAGGGGTGTTATCAATGCCGTTGGCCCTTCTCCATATTTCCGTCCCGTTCTTCCCCATTACCCTTTCCATAAGCTCCGGCGGCATCTGTCGCAGTGTTGATATGGTATCAACACCCATTGCCCGCAGCATACGGAAGGTCTTTTCGCCTACCATCGGGATCTTTTTGATCGAAAGGGGTGCCAGGAACAGCGGTACCCCCGGCTTCTGCACATGCAGCCCGCCCGCAGGCTTGGCCTCGCCGGTAGCTATCTTCGCTACCGTCTTGTTAACCGACAGTCCGAACGATATCGGCAACCCGCTCTCTTTTATGATCCTTTGCCGCAACTCGTGGGTCCACCTGTAGCACCCGAAGAAGCGGTCCATCCCGCTTATATCTATATAGTGCTCATCGATCGATGCCTTTTCGTACACGGGAGCGCTTTCAGCAATGATATCAGTAACGGTATTCGAGTATCTGCTGTAATTTTCCATGTCGCCCCTTATTACTACCGCGTCGGGGCAGAGCATCCTGGCCATCTTCATCGGCATTGCCGAATGCACTCCGAATTTGCGGGCCTCATAGCTGCAGCTTGACACGACGGCACGGTCGGATGTCCCGCCTATGAGTATCGGTTTGCCTTGCAGACTGCTGTTCTGCAGCCGCTCGACCGACACGAAGAAGCTGTCGAGGTCCATGTGCACTATGTCGCGGTTTGTAATATCCATTTTTTACTTCTTTAGCTTTTGCCACTCAGGACAACCCAGTCTATACTCAGGCCACTTTAAAATCTTGCCTATCCGTAATATTCCCGATGATCCTTACTGATCCGGTTTACGATGATACTTTGCAATCATCGCTTTGACGGGTTAAGAATTTGATTTTTAATAAAAATAAACTATATTTGACTATTAAATAGTCATGTTAGCGACTATAATATAGTAACTTTATTTACAAAAGGGAAAAATCCGGATCAGAATATTCCAGGCGAAAAGTCAGGGGCAGGAGAGGAGCACATGCAATACCCGGGCAGTCAGGTATGCGATAACATAAAAACATTCAGGATGAACTTTTCATCAAACATAAAGCACCTCCGCAAAAGGAGGAAGAAGACCCAGGAGGATGTGGCTTTTGTACTGGGACTAAAACGCAGCACCCTGAACAATTACGAGAACGGGCAGACCACACCCAATGCCACCGT
>REEN01000057.1 GCA_007695015.1 Marinilabiliales bacterium | reverse complement strand
CCTCCGGCGTCCCGGCCGTGATCAAAACCGACAGGCGCCCTGCTTTTCCTCCGGCGTCCCGGCCTGTATAAGATGATGGTAATTGAAATGTCATCAGGATTTGTTGCTGACCCTGAACAGGATCTCCTTCTCTTCTTTTGACAGGCTGTCGTAGCCCGATTTGGAGATCTTGTCAAGTATGTCATCTATACGCTTCTGTCTTTCCGCCTTTTGCCTGTGATAATCATAATCGGTCCGGGATTTCCTGTATTCAACCTTAAGCTTCCGGGGAGGCTTGAACAGTGATGCTATTTTAAAGAACAGGACGTTGATCCCCCTGGTGAGATCTTTGCCCTTCCGGTACTGCCTTATGAAGAGCCAGCCGAACAAAGCGCCTCCCAGGTGTGCAATATGTCCTCCTGCATTGCTGCCGGCAATGCTTATTACATCAAGAACGATCATAAAGGCTGCTATATACTTGAGCCTGACCGGCCCTATGAACACCAGGTTTATGGTGTAGTTTGGCACGTAGACCGAGATTGATATGACCACTGCAAGCACGGCGGCTGATGCACCGAGGGCACGGGATACGGGTAACACCTGCGCAAAGACAGGGAAAACGTTGAATGCGAAAATATAGAGTGCGGCGCCCGCGAGGCCCCCCAGGATATATACTCCAAGCAGCTTGTTCTCGTCAAGGTATTCCAGGAATATCCTTCCAAACCAGAAGAGCCAAAGAATATTGAAAAGTATATGCAGGAATCCCTCGTGGAGGAACATATAGGTGAAGATAGTCCACGGCCTTGAAAGGAGGCCCTCAATATTTGCCGGTACGGCAAGCCAGTCTATCAGGAAAAATGTTCCCGGCTGTCCCGTGCTGAAAAGGAACAGCACTACCTGAACAAGCTTAACAGCTACAAAAACCGCAAGGTTGATGTAGATCAGCTTTGTCAGCATGCTGCCCTTCTGAAAAGAGGTCTTTATCTCATCAATAATGCTCATCTTCTGATGTCAGGGTGTTATGCACCTAAACTGTTCCCGGGTCTTCAATTATGCTTACCGTATAACGTACAGCCTGTCAATTTGTTTTAAACCCGGTAAGTCCGGACTAACACTGTGTCTAGTAGAAGTTCCTGGTGTTCTTCTGCCAGTATTTAATAAGTATGAACCCGAAGATCATGCCCCCGAGGTGTGCAAAATGGGCAATGTTGCTTCCGGGCCGGGTCAACCCCAGGTACAGTTCAATACAACCGTAAGCTATTACAAAATATTTCGCCTTTATGGGAATGGGCGGAAACAGCAGCATCAGTTTCGTATTGGGGAACAGCATTCCGAAAGCGAGAAGGACACCGAAAACGGCTCCGGATGCTCCCACTGTCGGAATATTCATCTTGTGCCTTACGCTGTTTTCAACCATTGTAACTGCCTGTGATATATAGGACTGGTTGTTGGGATCGTATGACCAGCTTGTTATGAAATCGTACACCTGCCTGTTGGGCCTTGTAATATGGTCGTTTATGAACGCCTGGAACAGGTCCGGAGAAGGTGTGTTGATAAACGCCCTGGCAGCATTCACCATTGATGATATTTCAAGGTAATTTACAAATGTATGCAGTATTGCTGCGCCAAGCCCCGTAACCAGGTAGTAAACCAGGAAACGCTTGCTTCCCCATACGGTTTCAAGCACCCTTCCGAACATCCACAGGGCAAACATGTTGAAGAACAAGTGTGCCAGTCCCCCGTGCATGAACATGTGGGTGATGATCTGGTATGGCCGGAAATATTCTGACTCAAAATAATAGAGCCCCAGGATACGCGTAAGCTGGACATCAAAGGTGCTGCTCATCACAAAGTCGGCGAGCAGCATAATTATGTTTATGATCAGTAGGTTCTTTACAACCAGAGGTATCCCACCGTATCTTCCTGCAATCATGTTTCTTCCATTTTGATGCCGGCCGGAAAAGACAACCCGGCTCTTTAATATTCAGCAGCGGCTGTTATTCGCTGCCAGCCTGTAAAATTAATAAATGGTATCCAATTTATTCCCATATGATACTAATTTATCGGGCAAGGGGTAGTTATTAAGGCTGTTATGGCCGGCGAAACTTTTTGTCGATTTCGTCATGGTCAACAATAGTCACAACCGGCTTCCCATCAGGTGAATAGTTCGGCGTCTCACAAGCAAACAGCTTGTCTACAATCTCCTGCATCTCCTCCCTGGTCAGGTGCCTTCCATAATTAACGGCAGATGATCTTGCCAGGTTGAAGGCGATCCTTTCATTTTTGTTCTGGCTGATTGAATCTCCCGATGAGGCTGCTTCTGCTAGCAGGTCGCCTATCATGGCGGCCGGATCAGTGCCGCCGGTATCAACCGGGCATCCGGAAATAACTATGGTGTTTCGCCCGAAATCCCTGATATCAAAACCAAAACCGGCCAGTTCAGGGGCCAGTTTTTTCAGCAGCTGGTATTCCGTTGCATTTAGTTCCATTGTTACCGGGTAAAGCTGTTGCTGGGCAACGACCGAGCCCGATTTTTTGGTCTTCATGAATTTCTCATAGAGGATCCTCTCATGCGCTCTTTTCTGGTCGATTATCATGAGGCCTGACTTTACAGGCGATAGTATATACCTTCCTTTCAACTGAAGCAGTAAAGGTAAGCCGCTCCCGGGATCTTCATCCTGCCTGTGATCAACGGTGCCGGGGGACTGCCCTCCGCTTATGGTGATGCTTCCCTGACCATGTTCAGTCTTCCCCTCTTCAAACCCCCTGTACAGTTCCTCCCAGTTATGGACCCTGCTTTTGAGCGGGCCCTCATAACCATGCCGGGATGTTCCTGATGAACCCCGGTCAAAGGGGTTGTAATCCGGGTCAATAGTGATCTCCGGCGGAGTTGTCCCGGCAGGGGGCTTGCCAGCCGGAATGTCTATTCTGCCCTCTGTATTGAAATCTATCGAAGGCACCAGGTTATATTTACCCAGTGCTTCCCTTACCGATGCCATAAGGATCTGCCATACCGCCTTTTCGTCTTCAAACTTTATCTCTGTTTTTGTGGGATGGATATTGACATCAACCGATGCCGGGTCTGCTTCGAACCATATAAAGTAGGAGGGGATAGCATCGGCGGGAATAAGCTTTTCGAAGGCCCTGGTCACAGCCTTGTGCATCCAGGGATGCCTCATAAAGCGGCTGTTTATAAAGAAAAATTGCTCTCCGGGCGATTTTTTGGCATATCCCGGCTTGGCGATATACCCCCTGACATTAACAACGCTGGTCTCGGTTTTAAGCTCAACAAGGTGCTGGTTAATGTTCTTCCCGAATGTGTGGATAATACGTTGGCGGTATCCTGCGGCAGGAAGGTTCAGTATTTCTGTGCCCTCATTGTTCAGGGAAAACCCGATTTGCGGATTTGCCAGCGCTATGCGCTGAAATTCAGTAATTATATGCTTAAACTCGGTTGTATTGGTCTTGAGGAACTTCCTGCGTGCGGGAACATTGTAAAACAGGTTCCTGACAGTAAACCTGGAGCCTGCCTGGCAGGCTGACGGCTCCTGCCTGACAAATTCCGACCCTCTTATCTCAACGAGGATACCGACATCATCGCCGGGTCTGCGGGTCTGTATCTCAAGCTCGGCCACCGCAGCAACAGAGGCCAGCGCTTCTCCCCTGAACCCCATCGTTCTGATGGCAAACAGGTCAGCCGCTTCCCTTATTTTTGATGTGGCATGCCTTTCGGCTGAAAGCCTCGCATCCGTCTCGCTCATCCCGCAGCCGTTATCGATCACCTGCACCAGGTTCTTGCCCGCTTCCCTTACCAGCACACTGATATTTGTGGCACCGGAATCGACCGAATTTTCCATCAGCTCTTTTACCACCGAGGCGGGCCTCTGTATCACTTCGCCCGCGGCTATCTGGTTGGCTACTGAATCGGGTAGCAACCGTATCACATCTGCCATACCTGCTACTAAAAATATATTATGTACCAGGCAAGCGCTAACAGCACCATCAGGATAATCAGGAGCCTTATGTTGGAGGTCTGCTTCTCTTTTTTGGCATACTTGAAATACCCCCTCATTTGCCCCTTTATATGGCTTTTGTAGTCGCCCCTGAAGTAATTGCTTTCGCCGGACTGGTCGCCGGTTATGCCCATTTCAGACTTTATCTGGGCAATACGCTTGTCCAGAGCCTCCTTCCGCTCATCATAGTACCTGGGCTTGTAATGGAACTGTTTGGTTTTTGGCAACCTGAAGAATCTTGCAATCATCTCTCTGTTTTTTGCAAAGTTAGGCAAAATTGAGGTTTTCGAAAAACGGGCACTTTCGTAAACTGCCCCCGCGTCAACCTTCGGGCGGGTAGTATAGGAATGCGATTATGCATTTAAGGCGAAAAAGTGTTACTTTTAGCTTTGTTTTACGTATAGGCAGATTAATTGACCGTCATTGCAATATTATCTTTTTGGAAATTACCGTTGAATACCAAATAAAAAATTTCCATGTCGTTGTTATTAAGTAGAAAAAAAATTGTAACTTAATTATGTGGAGGAGGGTTGCACTTTGTTTCAGACTGATCTGCACGTCCGCGCTGGTTGTCGCGGTCCTGCACCTGGGTTCGTGCGACAGGGAGCCTCCTGATGGCGACGCCGGCCTCTACGGTACGTTTACAGACACTACCGACGGCACTGTCTACAGGACCCTGAGGCTGGGCGACCAGTACTGGATGGTTGAGAACATCAACAGGGGTGAGATGATCGACGGCAGTACCGACCAGCAGGATAACGGGGTGATTGAAAAGTACTGTTATGACAACAACACGGTTCTTTGTGATAAGTATGGCGGACTGTACCAGTGGGGTGAGGCCATGCAGTACAGCACACAGGAGAGTTCCCGTGGTGTGTGCCCGCCGGGCTGGCACATTCCAAGCGACAGTGAGTGGAAGATCCTCGAACTCTTCCTCGGGATGACCCGGGAAGATGTTGATGATATATTGTGGAGAGGCAGCGCAGGTTCACAGATCCAGCCGGAGGGTGATACCGGTTTTGAGGCTCTCAGGGGTGGAAACAGGTTTATTACCGGCTCCTATAACAGGATCGGTAATACGGGGTATTTCTGGACCTCCACCGAAGACAAGGATGGCCATGCCTGGAGAAGAGGGATCAGCATTAATGAAGAGGGCATATACAGATCTATAAATGACAAATCCTTCGGCTTTTCAGTCCGCTGCATCAGGTATTAAAAACATGGCCCTCCCCGGGCCGCGAAAAGCCGTTGCGTAATGCTTGTTAAAACCTATGGTTCAGCTCTTGCCGGTATCGATGCCATTGTAGTTACCGTAGAGGTCAGTATCACCCGGGGTGTTAGCTTCCTGATGGTTGGCCTGCCCGACAACGTCGTAAGGGAGAGTCAGCAGCGGATAGCCACAGCCATAGAAAATATCGGGTTCAGGATGCCGGGCCGCCGGATAGTTATCAATATGGCGCCTGCAGGGATACGCAAGGAAGGGGCAGCTTACGATCTTACACTTGCGGTGGGCATCCTTGCCGCTTCAGGTCAGATCCCCGCCGGCATGCTGGGAGATTTTCTTATTATGGGCGAGCTGTCTCTCGACGGCAGCCTGCTTCCGGTCAAAGGCGCACTTCCCATAGCAGTAACGGCTGCCCGTAAGGGGTTCAGGGGCTTCATACTTCCTGAACAGAATGCCCCTGAGGCGGCACTGGTCGGGAGTCTCGAGGTATACGGTGTATCCCGGCTTGGTGAAGTGGCAGATTTCTTCAGTGGCAAGGTTGCTTTAAAAAGGGTCAGGGTTGATGCTGAGCAGGAGTTTTCCAGATGTGCAGACATCCACGGGGAAGATTTCTCTGATGTATGCGGCCAGGAAAATGTCAAGAGGGCTCTTGAGATAGCTGCCTCCGGTGGACACAACGTTCTGATGATAGGGTCTGCCGGATCGGGAAAGACCATGCTGGCGCGCAGGCTACCGACAATTCTGCCCCCGTTTACACTCGGGGAGTCGCTCGAAACAACCAAGATCCATTCGGTTGCGGGTCGCACCGGTAACAGGCACTCGCTGATGACCAGAAGGCCTTTCCGTTCTCCGCACAGCAGCATCAGCGCCGTAGCCATGGCAGGAGGAGGCTCATTGCCGCAACCCGGGGAAGTTTCGCTGTCCCATAACGGAGTGCTTTTTCTTGACGAGCTCCCGGAGTTCCAGCGCACAGTGCTGGAGGTGCTGAGGCAGCCTCTTGAAGACAGGGTTATAGAGATATCGCGTACCAGGTACTCGGTCCGCTACCCTGCCGGTTTTATGCTGGTGGGCTCCATGAACCCTTGTCCCTGCGGCAATTATAACCACCCTGACAAGGAGTGCGTATGTCCCCCCGGAACCGTCAGGAAATACCTCAACAGGATATCCGGCCCTCTTCTTGACCGGATAGATATACATATAGAGGTTGTACCCGTTCCCTTTGATAAGCTTGACCGGCAGGGCAGTGCAGAGAGCTCTGTCCCGGTCAGGGCAAGGGTAACCAAAGCAAGGAAGGTACAGCAGGACAGGTTTGCCGGTTACCCTTCTGTGCATTGCAATGCCCAGATGAACACCAAAATGATCCGCGAATTTTGCACTATCTCAGATGCCGGAAAGCTGTTGCTGAAAAACGCAATGGTCAGACTGGGATTGTCGGCCAGAGCATTTGACCGTATCCTTAAGCTGTCGCGGACAATAGCAGACCTCGAAGGCTGCAGATCGGTCCAACCGGAACACCTTGCAGAGGCAATACAGTACAGGAGCCTTGACCGTGAAACCTGGGCCGGGTGATAACCCTCCTGCGGTTAAACATTATTTAGATAAATCATAGTCCATAATCTGGTATTTTTTTTAAATTTGTGACTGTTTTTCCTCAATTATATAGCTAAGTGTCTGTAAAACAAAACATTGTATTTAAAACATAGAAATCTCAATCAACTTTAACTATTAACTTAATAAAAAGGAGGAATTATTATGCCTGAAATTTTCTGGTTAGTACCATTGAGTTCCATCCTTGCACTTGGGTTTGCTTATTATTTCTTTAAGCAGATGATGAGCGAGGATGAAGGGACAGACATGATGAAGAAAATAGCAGCTCATGTCCGCAAAGGGGCTGGAGCTTACCTTCGTCAGCAGTATAAGGTCGTTGCAATTGTTTTTGCCATTATCACCGTTATTTTTGCCATAATGGCTTATGTACTGGGAATTCAGAACCCCTGGGTTCCTTTCGCATTCCTTACCGGAGGTGCTTTTTCGGGTCTTGCCGGTTTCTTCGGGATGAAGGCTGCCACTTTTGCTTCAGCAAGGGTGGCGAATGCATGCCGTACCTCGCTGGACGGGGGACTTAGGCTTGCTTTTCGCTCGGGAGCCGTTATGGGCCTGGTGGTTGTCGGACTGGTTCTGCTCGACATTTCAGCCTGGTTCATCGTGCTCAACATATTCGTGCAAGAACCTGATATGGGCATGAAGCTGCTCACCATAACAGCAACAATGCTTACTTTCGGTATGGGTGCCTCAACGCAGGCTCTCTTCGCAAGGGTTGGCGGAGGTATATATACAAAAGCCGCCGATGTGGGAGCCGACCTTGTAGGCAAGGTTGAAGCCGGTATTCCCGAGGATGATCCGCGTAACCCCGCAACCATTGCTGATAACGTTGGCGACAATGTTGGTGATGTGGCAGGTATGGGCGCCGACCTCTTTGAATCTTTTGCAGGCTCAATTCTGGCTACGGCGCTTCTGGGTGCTGCTGCCTATGTCGGCACTGACCTTCAGATGAACGCAGTTATAGCCCCGATGCTCATCGCGGCTGTGGGTACAATGCTGTCGATACTGGGTGTATTCCTTGTACGGACCAGGGAAGGTGCAACACAGAAAGAGCTGCTCAAGTCACTCGGTATAGGTGTAAATACCAGTGCAGCACTGATCGTGGTCTTTTCCCTCGCTATACTTTACCTGCTTGGTTTCCCCAACTTCTGGGGAATCTGGGGTTCGATAGTTGTAGGTCTGATGGCGGGTATTGCAATCGGACAGTCAACCGAGTACTTCACGGCCTCGGCTTACAGCCCTACCCGCAAGATTGCCGAGGCAGCAAGTACTGGTCCTGCCACTTTAATAATAGCCGGTATAGGTACCGGTTTGATCTCCGCAGCTGTTCCTCTCGGGATCATTGTCGTTGGCATAACCCTGGCATTCGGTTTTTCAAGCGGATTTGTATATGATGCCGCAAGCCTCAATATGGGCCTTTACGGTATTGGCATCGCTGCAGTGGGATTGCTTTCCACCCTTGGCATCACTCTTGCAACGGATGCTTACGGACCGATAGCCGACAATGCAGGCGGAAACGCCGAGATGTGCAAGCTGGGCGATGAGGTGCGTAACCGAACCGATGCCCTTGATGCACTTGGCAACACCACAGCCGCAACAGGCAAGGGTTTTGCCATAGGCAGCGCCGCACTGACAGCGCTTGCTCTTCTTGCAGCCTACTTCGAGGAGGTGAAGATCATGATAGTGAAGTTCCTTGACCAGCCTGAAATGCCTATAAACGGAATACCCGCCATTGATGCCCAGTTCATTGACTTTATCCATCATTACGACATACACCTGATGAACCCGTTGGTAATTGTAGGTATTCTTGTAGGTGTTCTTGCCGTATTTATTTTCAGCGGGATGACAATGACCGCAGTGGGCCGTGCAGCGCAGAAGATGGTTGATGAGGTGCGCCGCCAGTTCAAGGAGATGCCAGGTATTATGGAGGGCACGACCGAGCCTGATTATGCAAGGTGCGTTGAGATATCAACGAAAGGTGCACAGAGGGAGATGATGGTTCCCTCGCTGATAGCACTGCTTATTCCTGTAGTAGTAGCGCTGGTATTTGGTGTTGCCGGAGTAACAGGCCTGCTTGTAGGTACCATATCATCGGGGTTTGCTATGGCGATATTCATGGCCAATGCCGGTGGAGCATGGGACAATGCCAAGAAGTACATCGAAGAAGGAAACCTCGGGGGCAAAGGTTCAGAGAACCACAAGGCCGCCGTTGTGGGCGACACCGTGGGAGATCCTTTCAAGGATACTTCAGGGCCCAGCCTTAATATACTTATCAAGCTGATGGTGATGGCCTCGGTTGTTACCGTTGGTGTTGCAGTAAGCTACAGCTTATTCTAAAAAGGCTTTTTCAGTCTCAGCATAAGGGCCCGCCGGAAAATCCGGCGGGCTTTTTATCGGTGGTTCTGTGCCGTTCCCGTTGGTATGGTGTGCCGTGCTTGTCAGCAAGCCCGTCAGTAAGATGTGCCGTGCCTGTCGGTATGGTGTGCCGTGCTTGTCAGCAAGCCCGTCAGTAAGATGTGCCGTGCCTGACTGCATGCCCGGCGGGTTGTCATGAAGTTTACGGGTGTTACCGTCAGGATGGTGAGGCGAATTTCCTTATCTCCATATTTTCGCCGTCGAAAACTCCGTAAGTGAAGTGCCATAGCCAGTCGCCCAAATTAATGCACCTGCTGGTGCCGTTGCTGAGGGCAACATCATAGGGAAGGTGGCGGTGACCGAATATGAAATAGTCGAAGTGCTCTTTCTCAAGCAGCCTGTTGGCAAAGAGCACATGTTCTTCATTTTCATCACCCCTGTAGGGGGTTATCAGCTCCTTGGAGTAACGGCTGTTATGCGACCATTTATGTGCAAACCAGATGGCGAAATTGGGGTGAATCCTTGCAAAGAGCCATTGCAGTGGACGGTTTGTAAAGACCGACTTCATAAATCTGAAACTTTTGTCCCTCTTATCAAATCCGTCACCATGGGCGAGGTAAAACTTACTGCCTGAAAACTCGCGGGTAACAGGTCCTTTGTGGACCGTCATGCCCGTCTCCGCCGGAAGGTAATCAAATACCCATATGTCATGGTTACCTGTAAAGAAGTGGACTGGAATGCCGCTGTCGGTTATCCCGGCGATTTTGCCGAGAAGGCGGGTGAAGCCCCTGGGGACAACCCTCCGGTATTCGAACCAGAAATCGAAAATGTCGCCTAAAAGATAGATCTCTCCTGCATCTTTGCTTACCTGATCAAGCCAATTGACAAAAAGCCGTTCGCGGTCAAGGCTTTTTACCGGACCCGGAAGTCCGAAATGTGCATCGGAGGCAAAATATATTTTTTTCTTTTCAGTCAAGTCTGTTGTCTGGTTTTGCCGGAGATGATCCGGCCGCCCATAAATTGTCAGTCCATTGCTCTTGCAAGCCTGCGCCTCAATTCAGGGACGCTGAGATTTCTGGCTATTATGCCTGCATCACGGTTAATAAGGTAGTTCGAAGGGATCTGTTGAACATTATATGCCTGTGCAGCGATAAAGGGCTCTTCTCCGGGTTCGGCAACATGGATCCAGGGCAGTTCGGAAAACCGAATGCTCCTGAGCCACTCATCCCTGTCCCTTTCAACTGACACCTGGTATACCTGGAAGCCCCTGGCATGAAAGGCATTATAGACAGGCAGCAGGTCGTTGGCAAACTGAACGCTTGAGGCATTCAGAGATGACCCGAAAAAAACAAGCTTGTATTTTTCGGGCAGGGAATGGAGGCTGATATTCTCACCGTCGGGCCCGGGCATGTTGATATCAGGATAGGTAGTGACTACATGTCCGCTCTGCTCTGCCATGGCTGCAAACCTGAATGCCTCGTATGCCCTCTCCTGACTTTCGGCGTCGGAGGCAAGGGCTCTCACATGGGGGGAGTCAGGGTAGACCTTTTTTAATGATCCGGCCACTATCTTCAGGTACTGGATGTCCCTGGTCCGGTTCAGTACGTAATTTTGGTCATCCAGCTGCTGGTAGAGCGCCGTTATTGCTGCAAGCGATTCCATATTATCAAGGATAAAAGCGATGGAGAAGTTCCGCTGGGCATTAATGATATCTTCCAGCTCTTCGTTTATCCTTGCCTCCTCCTCTTCAAAGCCAGGGCCCTCCTCCAGATCCAGGATCTCCCTGATGAGCGGGTCAATCTGCCTCCTGGTAGTGATAAGCCTGTCGTTCAGTTTTTTAAGCAGGGCCGATCCCTCAGACCCTTCGACATCGTAGGTCTCAGGCAGGTTTGATGCCCTGGCAGTGACAGCTATCCTCTCTCCCGGCTCTGCCAGCAGAGTTATGAAATTGTTGCCTTCAATCCTTAGCCTGTAAAAAGAAGGCATTGCGGGCTTAGCCCTGAATGTGAACCTTCCGTTGCCCTTGAGGCTAACTGAGTCAACCGGCACAGCCCCGCCGATTTCAAGCCTGTCAAACCATAAAGTCTTCCCTTCCCCCTCATCAATGGTTCCCGATATACGTACCCCTGATGTTTCACCGCATGATTGGACCATTACGGCAAGGGGCAGCAACAGTGCTGCCAGCAGTGTGATCCTGTTACCGGCTGATGAGGGCCGCAGTTGGTTTTGTATCATGATCGATTGTTTTGTTTATTCGAAAATCTGTGCAAGTGCCTGCTCCAGCGCCTCTCCCCTCAGATCCCTTGCAATAATTACACCGTCAGGGTCAAGCAGGAAACTGGCAGGAATGGCTTCAATCTGGTACAGCGCTACGACGGGTGAGCCAAGAAACTCCAGGTCGCTCACATGTATCCACCGTCCCATATCCAGGTCGTTAATGGCTGCAAGCCATCTCTCCCTGGACCGGTCGAGCGAAACCTGGTAAATCTCGAATGCCTCATTGCCGAACCTGTCATATACATCTGCAAGGTGTGGAATCTCCTCCCGGCAAACCGGGCACCATGATGCCCAGAAATCAAGAAGCACATAGCTGCCCCTGAGGGAAGAGAGATCTACTGTTTCACCTCCGGGGCCGGGAAGCGATATTTCCGGTGCAACGGCTCCCGCTCCGATCATACTCTCCCTGTGCTGCCTGAGCTCCATCTGCTCCCTCATGCTGCGTACATTTTCGTTAAAGGTGGCAGTATACTCAAGGTCAGGGTAATTTATCATCAGGGCAGAATCGACCTTGATGTAATACCTGAAATCGCCGGTAGAGTTCAGTATGAAGTTTTCACCGTCAATCTGCTGGTAAAGGGCCATCATGCTGGCCAGCGACCCCGGGTTACGGTTAATGAAATCAATTGTAAATTCCCTCATCCTGTCCGCCTCTGCATTGAACTCCCTCCGGGTCTTCTCCCTTACCGCTTCAATGACTGCAGAAGCTTCACCACGGCTGTTCCTGTATACTGCAGATATGGAATCGAGAACCCTGTGGGTATGCGCCATCCGCCTGTTGAACCCGGCTGCCAGCTCAGATTCGGGCGACCCGTTTATCCGGGCAGTCAAAAGCATGTTGTCTATATCGGCCGAAACGGTTATGTCCTCTCCCGGCGATACTATCAGAATCAGGCTGTTCAGGTTATGACTGATCGTCATGAACCTGGTGTTTTCAATACTGCCTGCAAAGCTGAAGCTGCCATCTGGACCGGTCACGGCCGAGTCGATCAGCTCCCTTTCATAGGTGCCCATTTCATAAAGGTAAAGCGTTTTACCGGTGGCATTGTCCATAGTGCCACTGATTGAAAAAGTGGTATCGGGCACTGAGCAACCTGAATAAAAAAGTGCTGCTGCCATTACACTCATCAGTGCAAAAGCTCCCTTACAGTTGTCGTGGAATATTGTAATTACGGTTTTTGCTGCTTTATACATTTTCCGGTCATGTTATTTCAAACTCTTACAGGTGCGAAGATAATTATTTTTTAAATCAGGAATAAACATCATTATAACGGGCCGTAAATGAACCTTTAGGGGCATCCGTTGTTATGGGTATTCACCAGGCAGCATTTTTGTTGCAGAATTCGTACAAATATCTTATCAGCAATCAATTATTTTGTACTTTTGTGGTCTGTTTATGTTAAAAACAGAGTGCGCAAATGAACGGTTTTGCGCAGTCTGATAATAATAGTTTGTACCGATGAGTTACCTGAATTTTGACAAGACCAGGCTGATCAACCTTTCCTATTCACTTAACAGGGAGCTGATCAGGTCAAACCGTGCAGGCTCGTATGCCTGTACGACAATAATTGCCAGCAATACGAGGAAGTATCACGGACTTCTGGTTTGTCCCCTGGAGTATCTTGACGGCGGTCATCATGTACTGCTGTCAGGACTGCATGAAACTGTCATACAGCATGATCAGTCATTCAACCTGGGGATACACAAGTATGCAGGGGACTACTACAACCCGAAGGGACACAAATATCTGAGGGATTTTGAGACAGACCCTATACCCAGGCTGGTTTACAGGGTAGGAGGCGTGGTTCTGGCAAGGGAGTGGCTGCTGGCGCAGACCGAAGAGAGCCTTTTGATAAAATATACACTTCTCGATGCGCATTCACCGACAAAGTTGAGATTACGACCCTATCTGGCATTCAGGAACATCCATTCGCTGAGTAAGGCGAACATGGATGTTATCACGAAAACACAGAAGATAAAAAAGGGTATAAAGACCAGGATGTACATGGGCTACCCGTGGCTTAACATGCAGATGTCAAAGGATGCTGATTTTGTGGCGGGCCCCGACTGGAACTATAATGTTGAGTATATCGAGGAACAGAAGAGGGGATACGAATACAAGGAAGATCTTTATATGCCGGGATATTTTGAGTTCCCGCTGAAAAAGGGAGAGGCTGTTGTTTTTTCTGCAAGCACCCGTGAGATGGAGCCTTCGGCACTGAAACGGAAGTTCCAGGGTGAGATTAGAAAGCGTATTCCAAGAAATACTTTCCATAACTGTTTGCTGAACTCTGCCCAGCAATTCTTTATCCGAAAGGAGAAAAAGACCGGGATACTGGCCGGATTCCCCTGGCACGGAAGGATAATGAGGGATACTTTTGCGTCTTTACCCGGACTGGCAATTGCGATGGGTGATATGAAGCTTTTCAAGGCGGTGCTCGATTCCTGCCTGCCTGAACTACTCAGGACCATGAGAGCTGCTCCCGGGGGTGAGGCTGAAGACAGCCGTATGGGTGTTGATGAGCCGCTATGGTTCATGTGGGCCCTTCAGCAATATGCACACCAGAAAGGCGACAGGGAGCTGACCTGGAAAACATACGGCCGGAAGGTGAAGGATCTGCTTGGCATGCTCCGTAATGGGATAGGCAACATTGTTACCATGCACGACAACGGCCTTCTGTTCTGTGCTGAGCAGAATGTTCCGCGAACATGGATGAACTGTGTGGCAGGGGGACTGCCGGTTACGCCCCGTTCAGGCTATGTGGTGGAGATAAATGCCCTGTGGTTCAATGCGGTGAGGTTTGCGCTGAAGCTTGCCGAAGCCGGAGGTGACAAGGCCTTTGTAAGCAGGTGGAAGGATATTCCCCCGGTTGCAGGCGAATCTTTCGTCGGGATGTTCTGGGATGAGGAGAGAGGTTACCTGGCAGATTATGTGCGGGATGACAGGGCCGACTGGTCAGTCAGGCCCAACCAGGTGCTGGCGGCATCAGTTCCTTACAGTCCCCTTGACGATGACAAGAAGAAGAGACTGCTGGAGATTGTTGAAAGCGAGCTGCTTACCTCAAAGGGGCTGAGGACACTCGCTCCGAAGAATCCACTCTACAAAGGTATCTATGAGGGCGATCAGGAAACAAGGGATGTTGCTGCACACCAGGGAACGGCCTATCCCTGGCTGCTTGGGCATTGGGCCGATGCATACCTGCGGCTGCACAAGAAGACCGGGGCGGAAATTGTTAAGAGACTGTTCGCAGGATTTGAGGAGGATATGCAGGTGCATGGCGTGGGATCAATATCTGAACTGTATGATGGCGATCCGCCCCATTACCCTGACGGTGCGCTTTCATATGCATGGAACGTGGCGGAATTGCTGAGGATGGAGCAACTAATTATATATTATCAAACGGTATAGCCAATGAGGGTTTTAATGTTCGGATGGGAATTCCCGCCTCATATAAGCGGGGGACTTGGTACGGCCTGCTACGGGCTCACCAGGGGAATGTCGCATATCCCGGACCTGGAGGTCCTTTTTGTTGTTCCCAAAGCCTGGGGCGATGAAGATCAGAGTGCGCTTACCCTTATCGCGGCCGAAAATTTCCCCGTAAGGAAAAAATTCATTGAGATGAAAAACTTCCTCAGGGAGATGACATACCTTGAGGTGCATTCCCGCCTGGTGCCTTACATGTCGCCCGAAGATTACACCGAAACGGTCAATACAAGGGAAGGCGGCAGCAATGTTTATTTCAACACCGAGGAGATAGGCAGGCTGAAATTTACAGGTAAGTACGGACCTGACCTGTTCCAGGAGATAGCCAACTATGCACTGGTGGCAGGGGTGATTGCCGACGACCATTCTTTTGACCTGATCCATGCACATGACTGGCTGACCTATCCTTCCGGCATGGCGGCAAAGGCTGTCTCGGGCAAGCCGCTGGTGATCCACGTGCACGCCACCGATTTTGACCGGAGTGGTGGAAGTGTCAACCCGGCCGTGTTTGAGATCGAGAAGAGGGGTATGGAGGCGGCCGATATGATCATAGCGGTTAGCAACCTCACCAGGAACACAGTGATCGAGAAATATGGCATAAACCCGGCCAAGGTTGTTACCGTGTATAATGCGGTTGAACCGCTTGAGCTGGCGGAGTGGCCTGAGTTCAGGAAGCCGGTGAATGAGAAGATAGTCACCTTCCTGGGCCGTATCACCCTGCAGAAGGGGCCGGAGTATTTTGTTGAGGCGGCGCACAAGGTTCTCATGAAGTCTGACAATGTACGTTTTGTGATGGCGGGCAGCGGCGACCTGTTTCCCAGGATCATCAGAAGGGCCGCCAAACTGGGTATAATGGACAGGTTTCACTTCACGGGATTTTTGCGCGGACAGGATGTGAACCACATGTTCGCCATAAGCGACCTGTACGTGATGCCCTCGGTGTCTGAGCCGTTCGGGATCTCTCCGCTGGAGGCCATGCAGTCGAACGTGCCGGTGATAATCTCACACCAGTCAGGTGTTTCAGAGATACTGAAACACGCCATCAAGGTCGATTTCTGGGATATCGATGCGATGGCCGATGCCATATACGGGATCCTTCATTACGGGGCGCTGTCGGAAATGTTCAAAAAGCATGGCAAAACCGAGGTTGACAATCTTAAATGGGAGAATTCAGCTCTCCATGTCAAGCAGGTCTATGAGACGGTTCTGGAAAAATATTATTAACTATACTTTATACGAATGAAGACCATTTGTTTGTATTTTCAGGTGCATCAGCCCTTCCGCTTCAGGAGGTACCGGTTTTTCGACATAGGGGAATCACATTACTATTATGATGATTACTCCAATGAATCGATAATGAAAAAGGTGGCGGGAAGATGCTACCTGCCGGCAAACCAGTTGATGCTCGATCTTATAGAAAAATATGGTGAACGTATCAGGGTTGCCTGGTCAGTTTCGGGAATAGCTCTTGACCAGTTTGAGCTATATGCTCCCGAAGTACTGGAAAGCTTCAGGAGGCTTGCGGCAACCGGACAGGTGGAGTTTCTGGCCGAGACATATTCGCATTCGCTTGTTTCCCTGGCCGATCCTGACGAGTTCAGGCTGCAGGTAAAGGAACACAGCGACCGCATAGAATCCCTTTTTGGTGTCAGGCCGGGAGTATTCCGCAATACCGAGCTTGTTTACTCCGATGATATAGGCGCTATGATCGCCGATATGGGTTACGGGGCCATGCTTACCGAAGGTGCAAAGCACATACTGGGCTGGAAGAGTCCCAATTACCTGTATTACAATGCTGTTAATCCGAGGCTGAAGCTGCTTCTCAAGAACTATAAGCTGAGCGATGACATTGCGTTCCGCTTCTCCGACAGGGGGTGGGGCGAATGGCCGCTGACAGCCGAAAAATATGCCGGCTGGCTCAGGGATATAGGCAAAAAGGAGGAGGTGATAAACCTGTTCATGGATTATGAGACCTTCGGGGAACACCAGGATGCGGAGACCGGCATATTTGAGTTTCTCAGGACTCTTCCCGGTGAGTTGCTGCGGCACAATGAGTTCAGGTTTGCAACACCTTCAGAGGTAGCCTCCCTGCATGAGCCGGTAGCCCCCATGCATGTACCGTATCCGATATCATGGGCCGACGAGGAGCGCGACCTGTCTGCCTGGCTGGGTAATGACATGCAGAATGAGGCATTTACGAAACTGTATGAGCTTAGGGAACTGGTCAAGAAAACAAACGACCCGAAGATCATGACCGACTGGCGTTACCTGCAGGTTAGCGACCACTTCTATTACATGTCAACCAAGTTCTTTTCAGACGGGGAGGTGCACAAGTACTTCAACCCCTATGAGTCTCCTTACGACGCATTTATAAACTATATGAATGTGCTGAGTGATTTTGCCCGGAGGGTGAATGAACTGGTGGGGGTGACGGAGACTGAAACGACTATGCTGAAAAGGCAGATCAGGGAAAAGGAGGAGCATCTCGAGAAGCTGCAGGCTGAGATCAGTGAACTGCGCGAGAAGAGAAAGCTGGTAGCAACTCCGGTGGTTGAGAGTGAGGAGGAGGTTTCAGAGGCGAAGGTGGCACCCGGTTCGAAAAATGCTGCAAAGGCTCCGAAGTCGCCAGCAGGTTTGAAAGGTGCTGCAAAGGCTCCGAAGTCGCCAGCAGGGTCGAGGACTTCCGCGAAAGCTTCAAAATCGTCAACCGAAACTAAGAGTTCTGCGAAAGCTTCAAAACCGTCAACCGAAACGAAGAGTTCTGCGAAAGCTTCAAAACGGTCGACCGGAACGGGATCTGCCGGAAAAGCTAAATCAGCCGGCAGGAAAAAAGCTGAACCCGGCGAAAAGAAACCTCGCGGCAGGAAAAAATCATGAGAACGGTATGAGGGATCTCAATCTGGTCCGGACCCGGCACTCAGATTGTATACAGGGTTCACCGGCGGCCGGGGCCAAAACCTTTGTTTTAATCAATAACGAATAAGATGTCAGAAAAAATGATGACCCCGGACTACCTGTTCGAGGTGAGTTGGGAGATATGTAACAAATCCGGGGGTATCCATACGGCGATATCTTCGAAAGCCCTGATGTTGCAGGAGAAACTTGGAAGTAATTATATCCTCCTGGGACCTGATGTGTGGCGGGGAGAGACAGAAAATCCTGAATTTACGGAGGATACCGGACTGTTATCTGCCTGGAGGGAGTCCGCCGGCAGGGAGGGACTCAGTATCAGGACCGGCAGGTGGAACATTGAAGGGCGCCCGATAGCCATTATTGTCGACTTTACACCCTTTATATCACAAAAGGATGAGATATTCAAGGTTATGTGGGAAAGGTTCAGGCTTGACTCCATATCAGGGCATTGGGACTATGTTGAACCGGTCCTGTTTGGCTACGCTGCAGGCAGGGTAATAGAGAGCTTTGTCAGGTTCAGCGGAGGGACCGGCTTTTTGCTGGCCCATTTTCATGAGTGGCTATCCGGTGCCGGGGTCCTCTACCTGAAGGACCGGGTGCCTTCGGTTGCCACCATGTTCACAACGCATGCCACGGTAACCGGCAGATCCCTTGCCATGGATGACAGGGCCCTGTACAGGGATTTCGGGAAGTTTGACACCGATGCCGTTGCAAAAGAGATGAATATTGTTTCCAAACTATCGCTTGAAAGGCTCGCAGCGGCGAATGCCGATGTGTTCACAACAGTAAGCCTCCCGGTGGCCAGAGAATGCGGCCAGTTCCTGAACAGGGAGGCCGACCTGGTCACACCCAACGGTTTCGAGAGAAGGCTTGTCCCGGGTGACGATGAGCTGGCGGCTAAAAGGTCTGCTGCCAGGGCAAAGCTCCGTGCGGTTGCAGGCGCCCTGCTGGGCAGGCCGATTGATGACAATGTAACCTTCCTGGCGCATAGCGGAAGATACGAGGTTAGGAACAAAGGGATAGACCTGTTCATAGATTCGATGTCCATCCTGAGGGACCAGCTGCCAGCCGATCGTGAAGTGGTCGCATTCATGCTGGTACCTGCCGGCCAGACCGGCGGGCGGACCGACCTTGCAGGTGTTCTGGACGGTTCAAATTCAGATCCCGTTGCCGGTAACCGGGTGGTAACTCATTTTCTTCATGAACATGAACACGACCCGATCCTGAACATGCTTCGCAGGAAGGGAATTAACAATGATCCGGGCGACAGGGTCAGTGTTATTTTTGTACCGAGTTACCTGGACGGGAACGACGGTATTCTGGATATTCCATACAACGATCTGCTTCCCGGCTTTGACATGGCCGTCTTCCCCTCATATTATGAACCATGGGGGTATTCGCCAATGGAAAGTATAGCTTTTGGGGTGCCTGTAATAACCACCAGCCTTTGCGGTTATGCACAGTGGATAAAAAGTCAGTACAAAGGCGATATCCAGGCCCTGCATATCATTGAGAGGGACGATGACAATTATGACCGGGTGGCCTCAGAAATTGCCGGTGCAGTGATCTCCCTGTCCGATGCAGGCAGACAGGGAGCCGGCATGAAAGAGAATGCAGAGGCCCTGATGGAGGTAACGGACTGGAGCAGGCAGATCGGATACTTATTGAGGGCCTGGCATACCGCTTATGAGAATTGCGCACCAAGAGTGAGAGAGATAGAACCGGTTGTGACTCCTGAGATACTTCCGTCTGTATATAAGTTCAGCAGCCTGCATGACCCCAGATGGAAAACCATATTCGTGCATAAGAACCTGCCCGGGCGTCTTTCGGCTCTTGATGAGCTGTCAAGGAACCTCTGGTGGAGCTGGAATGAAGATGCCGGTCAGCTATTCAGGCTGGTCGACCCGGGGTTGTGGGGCGAAACAGGAGGGAACCCGGTCGATTTTCTTGAGAAGGTGAGCTACAAGAGGCTCATGTTACTTGAGAAGGATGAGGGATTTCTGGCTGAACTGGACAGGGTCTACGGGAATTTCAGAAACTATATGGAAAGGCCCGGCAACGGATACCGTATAGCATATTTCAGCATGGAATACGGAATTCATGGGAGTCTCCCGATATACAGCGGGGGACTTGGTGTACTGGCTGGCGACTACCTTAAGGAGGCAAGTGATTCGGGAACCGATATGGTTGCCGTGGGGCTGCTTTACAGGTATGGTTATTTCAGGCAGCAGATCTCGGCCGGAGGCGATCAGGTTGCAAATTATGATGCCACAGACTTTACCCGGATCCCGGCCAGGCCGGTGCGCCATGATGATGGCAGGTGGGCCGTGGTCAGCATCGCTTTCCCCGGGCGCACAGTAAAGGCGAGGATATGGAGGGTCGATGTGGGGCGTGTACCGTTGTACCTTCTTGATACCGACTTTGATGATAACAGGGAGCAGGACAGGGCAATAACTCATCACCTTTATGGGGGAGACTGGGAGAACAGGTTCAGGCAGGAGATGATCCTGGGTATCGGAGGTATCAGGGCTTTGAGGACAATTGGCGAGAAGCCTGATATTTACCACTGTAACGAGGGACATGCAGCATTCATAGGTGTTGAAAGGCTGAACAGGTTCGTTAATGATCATAAGCTGTCATTCTACCAGGCTCTTGAGGTCGTTAGGGCCTCAACCCTCTTCACTACCCACACCCCGGTTCCTGCAGGGCATGATGCATTTGATGAAAACCTGCTGCGGACCTATATCGCACATTATCCCCGGAGGCTCAATATCAGCTGGAGCCAGTTCATGAACCTGGGCAAGATACATCCCGATGACCCCGGTGAGAAATTCTCAATGTCTTACCTGGCAGCCAACCTGTCACAGGAGGTTAACGGTGTAAGCCGCCTTCACGGTGCGGTTAGCAGGAATATTTTCAACGATCTGTGGAATGGATACCTTCCGGAGGAACTGCACATTGGCTATGTTACCAATGGGGTTCATCATGATACGTGGACTGCAGCCGAATGGAAAGGCCTTTATGAAGAGCTGATGGGAGCAGGTTACCGGGAACAGCAGCATCTGCCCGAAACCTGGCAGCCTGTTATGGAAGCTGACAGCGCAAGGGTTTGGGAGATCAGGCAGCTGCTCAGAAAGAGGCTGGCCGACCACATTATTGAGCGTACCCGGGCAAGCTGGCATAACCGCCAGGAGAGTCCCCGATACTATCTGAACGTCAGGGAAAAGTTTTCTTCCCAACACCTCACCGTGGGTTTTGCACGGCGCTTCGCCACATACAAGAGAGCTCAGCTGCTCTTCAGGGACGTCGACCGGCTTGCCTCCATAGTGAACAACCCTGACCGGCCGGTACAGTTCCTTTTTGCCGGCAAGGCACATCCCAATGACAAGGCCGGGCAGGAGCTCATGAAACATATTATCACCATATCGAAACGGCCCGAATTTTCAGGGAGGATTCTATTCCTTCAGAATTATGATGTTGAGCTGGCAAGGATGCTTGTCCAGGGAGTCGATGTGTGGCTTAACACACCAACCAGGCCCCTGGAGGCGTCGGGTACCAGCGGGATGAAGGCTGTGATGAACGGGGTGCTCAATTTCAGCGTGCTTGACGGATGGTGGGTGGAGGGTTACCGCCCGGGTGCCGGTTGGGCGCTTCCTGAAGAGAGGGTATATGACAACCAGGATTTTCAGGACGAGCTCGATGCCGACACCATATATAGTATACTGGAAGATGAGATAATTCCGATGTTCTACGAAAGAGACAAATCGGATGTCCCGCAGGAGTGGGTCAGTACCATCAAGAATTCGGTAAGCGGAATTGCCCCTCTGTTCACGATGAGGCGTATGCTGAATGATTATGCCGGCAGGTTCTACAACAAGCTGCATGAGCGATCGGTAAGGCTTTGCAGCAATGGCTACGAGCTGGCAAAACAGCTTGCATCCTGGAAACAGAGGATGATAATGGGATGGGACCGCATCGAGGTTGTTGAGGTTATCTACCCCGATACTTCAGGAAAGCCACTGATGCTCGGACAGGAACATGCCGGATATGTGGTGCTGGACCTGAAGGACCTGAATGTATCGTCGGTAGGTGTTGAACTGGTCGTTGCCGAAAAGAACCCGAAAAACGGAACTATGGCAAAACCCGATGTTCAGGAGCTACGGCTTGAGAATATAGAAGGGGGACTGGCACGGTACAGTCTCCAGATCTACCCTACGCGGGCCGGGGCATTCCATTACGGTATCAGAATCTTTCCGAAGCACCCCGATATTCCGCACAGGCAGGATCTGGCAATAGTGAAGTGGATCTAGGCGCGGCTCCGGGCTGCCGGGGCCGACCGGAGCCGCCCTGTGTTGTCCGGGGCTGCCGGGAACTGTCTGGATCTGCCCGGGCCTGCCGCCGGCCACTGCTGAAAGTGGACAGGCATTCTCAGTCGCATACAATGTAAAGGGCTGATAGCCCGGGAACCAGATCAATTTATTGTTTTTTTCGCGGGACTATTTGATTTTTTGGATTAAAGCCTTAGTTTTGGGTTTATCAAAAGGTGTACCAGGTACACTAATAATAATCCTTAAACTCAAACAGATGACTACAATTGACTGGATTGTACTGGGAGCATTCTTTGTTCTGCTTTTCTGGGTTGTATGGTGGGTTATCCGACAAAAGGAGGAGACCTCGACCGACTATTTCCTTGCCGGCAGGAACGCCGGATGGCTTGCCATTGGAGCATCAATATTTGCATCCAATATCGGTTCTGAACACCTGGTGGGACTTGCCGGGGCCGGCGCTGAAACAGGTATGGCCATGGCGCACTGGGAGATGCACGGATGGATGATCCTTGTACTGGGCTGGGTGTTTGTTCCATTCTATGCGCGTAGCAGGGTGTTCACCATGCCCGAATTCCTGGAAAGACGTTACAATTCAGCATCCCGTAATTTCCTGTCGATAATCTCGCTGGTCAGCTACGTTCTTACCAAGGTTGCCGTTACGGTCTATGCAGGCGGTATTGTTTTCAAGGAGGTGTTTGGCATTGACGAGTGGATGGGGATAGACTTTTTCTGGATCGGGGCGATCGGGCTCGTTGTTGTAACTGGTATCTACACCGTTATAGGCGGCATGAAGTCGGTGCTCTATACATCGATACTCCAGATGCCGGTGCTGCTGCTGGGGTCTGTAGTGATCCTTATCGTGGGACTCAGGGAGCTTGGAGGATGGAACGAGCTGATAGAGATCTGCAGTGCCAATGTGACAGTGCATGGGGATTCGATGACAAGCCTGATGCGATCGCACAGGGATTCGGAGTTCCCGTGGACCGGTGTTCTCCTGGGATCTGCTATCATCGGCTTCTGGTACTGGTGCACCGACCAGTATATCGTGCAGCGCGTGCTCTCGGGACGCGATCAGAAACAGGCCAGGAGAGGCACTATCTTCGGGGCATACCTGAAGCTTCTTCCCGTCTTCATATTCCTGATACCCGGTATGATAGCCTACGCCCTGCATCAGAAAGGCATGATGGAGCTCAGTTCTTCAGATGCCGCGTTCTCGGCGCTTGTCAGCAACCTTCTGCCTGCCGGACTTAAAGGAGTGGTTGTGGGCGGACTGATTGCAGCGCTAATGAGCTCGCTGGCCTCGCTGTTCAACTCGTCGGCAATACTCTTCACGGTGGATTTCTATAAGAGGTTCAAACCGGAATCATCTGAAAAACACCTTGTTTATGTGGGCCGGTGGGCGACCACGGTGATCGTGGTCCTTGGGATATTATGGATCCCGGTAATGCGGGGGATCGGGCAGGTTCTGTACCAGTACCTGCAGGATGTGCAGTCGCTCTTATCACCAGGTATCGCATCTGTATTCCTTCTGGGGGTGTTCTGGAAAAGGGCCACGCCGGCGGCCGGGTTTGCGGGACTGATGACAGGCTTTATACTGGGTATGACAAGGCTTGCGGCAAATATCATGGAGCCGTATCTCGATCCGCAGGGATTGTTCTACCAGGTCATCCTGCAACATAACTGGCTGCACTATTCCATTTACCTGTTTTTCCTGTGCATATTGGTCATAGTGGTGGTCTCGTTCTTCACAAAGCCGGCAGACAGGTCGAAGACAGTGGGACTTACATACGGATCGGCCAACGAGGAGCAGAAGCTGGAAACCAGGGCGAGCTGGAACAGGTGGGACGTTGTACATTCCGTCATCATCCTGGGTGTTATTGGCCTTTTCTATATATACTTCTGGTAGGAAAAAGTGTTTGGCGAAAACAAATATCCTGAAAGCGGAAGGTTCAATGTTGCGGTGGACTGCATCGTTTTCGGATTTGATGACGACAGGCTGCAGCTTCTGCTTGTTAAAAGGATGTTTGAGCCCTGCAGGAACTGCTGGTCGCTGATGGGCGGATTTGTAGGGAGCGATGAAAACCTTGACGATGCGGCAGCCAGGATACTGAACAGGCTTACCGGGCTGGATGATGTTTACCTGGAACAGCTCTATACATACGGGGAGCCGGACCGCGACCCGGGAGGCCGGGTCATCTCGGTGGCCTATTACGCCCTTATCCGGACGGAGAGGCTGGATGAAAGTGCCGGTGACGGCAATCCGGCAAGGTGGTTCTCCTTCGACTCATTGCCGGAGCTCGTATTCGACCACGCCGAAATGGTTGATAAGGCGATAAAAAGATTAAGGCGCAAATCACTAATCCAGCCGGTGGGTTTTGAATTGCTTCCTGAAAAGTTCACCCTGACACAGCTTCAGAAGCTGTATGAGGCTATACACCAGCGGAAACTGGATAAACGCAATTTCCGCAAAAGGATCCTTTCAATGGATGTGCTGACCCGGCTGGATGAGAAGGACAGGGTCAGCTCCAAAAGGGGGGCATGGCTCTACAGGTTTGACAGCGAAAAATATGACAGGCTCATAGGGAGCGGCGACCATTTTGAAATGTAGGTCTGGCTAATTCCTGGAGGTAGATTATGAACCCCGGCTCCGGCCGGAATAAAAAATAGTTGTTATGCATAAAAAAGAAGCAAGAACTTTGTGGTTCCTTACCGGGAGCCAGCACCTGTACGGAGATGAGACCCTTAAAAAGGTTGACACGAATTCAATGGAGATCGCTTCGGCCGTGGGGAAGGGCATCGGGCAGCTTACCCCCGGGGAAACGCAACCCCTGGCACAGGTGTTGCCAAAGCCCGTTCTGACAACCTCCGAGGATATACTGGCGGCCTGCCGTGAGGCTAACAGCGATCCTGCATGTATTGGAGTGATATGCTGGATGCACACCTTCTCGCCTGCACAGATGTGGATCGCGGGCCTGCGGGAGCTGACGAAACCCATGCTGCACCTGCACACCCAGCACAACCGCGACATCCCGTGGAAAAACATCGATATGGACTTCATGAACCTGAACCAGTCCGCTCACGGCGACAGGGAGTTCGGGTTTATATGCAGCCGTATGCGTATTGACCGTCACGTGGTGACGGGCCACTGGCAGGACCCTGATGTAATGGATGATATTGGCCAGTGGACCAGGGCAGCGCTGGGCCGAGACGAGTCCCTCTCACTCAAAATAGCGCGTTTTGGCGACAATATGCGCGACGTGGCGGTTACCGAGGGCGACAAGGTAGCGGCCAGGATGCAGATGGGATGGTCAACCAGGGGTTACGGCGTCGGCGAACTTGCCGCAGCTGCCGGGGCTGTGTCCGATAGCGATGTGAAAGCACTTGTTGCCGAATATAAGGACACCTATTCCCTTTCGGGGAAGATAACGAACGATCAGGCTGCAGTACGGCGCCTGGAGGAATCTGCACGGATCGAACGGGGACTCCAGGGATTCCTGGAGGATGGTGGTTTCGGGGCCTTTACTACCACTTTCGAGGATCTTCACGGACTGAGTCAATTGCCTGGACTGGCGGTACAGAGACTGATGGAGAAAGGTTACGGTTTCGGAGCGGAGGGCGACTGGAAAACGGCGGCACTGGTAAGGTGCATGAAGATCATGAGCAGGGGAATGGGAGGAGGGACCTCGTTTATGGAGGACTATACCTACCATCTCGACCCCTCGGGCATGAAGGTGCTGGGTGCACATATGCTGGAGGTGTGTCCGTCGATAGCGTCGGCTAAGCCTTCCCTTGAGCTGCACCCCCTCTCCATTGGAGGCAAGGATGACCCGCCCAGGCTGGTTTTCCCCGTGACAACGGGCAAGGCGCTTAATGCCACTCTCCTTGACATGGGCGACCGTTTCAGGCTGGTGCTGAACACCGTTACCAGCGTCGAATCTCCCGACCTGCCCGAACTGCCGGTTGCCAGGGCGCTATGGGTGCCTGACCCCGACCTGAGGGTGGCGGCAACCGCCTGGATCCTGGCCGGTGGTGCGCATCACACCGGGTTCAGCCTGGCGCTCAGGCCTGTGCATATGGAACATTTTGCCTCGATGTGCGGCATTGAATACCTGCTTATAGATGCGGATACCAGCATAAGGGAGCTTAAAAACGAGCTGAGGTGGAACGAGCTGTACTATAAAATGAAGTGAAACTTTACTGATATGCTTGAAGAGCTGAAAAAAGAGGTTCTGGCAGTCAACTTAGCCTTAAGGGACAGGGGACTTGCAATTATGACCTGGGGCAACGCCAGCGGTATTGACCGTGCAGGGCAGCTTGTGGTCATAAAGCCCAGCGGAGTCCCGTATGATGAAATGGGGCCCGACGATATGGTGGTTGTTGATATGGAGGGCAGAACAGTTGAAGGGAAGTGGAAACCATCTTCCGATACCCTTACTCACCTTGAGCTTTACAGAAAATTTGAGGGTATCGGAGGGGTGGTACATACCCATGCTGAGTGGGCCACAAGCTGGGCACAGGCAGGACGGGGAATACCTGTTTACGGGACCACGCACGCCGACTACTTCTATGGCGAGGTGCCGTGCACACGCCCCCTTTCTGAAAAAGAGACAGCGTCTGATTATGAGCTGAACACGGGACGGGTCATTGTCGAAAGGTTTAAGGACCTAGATCCCCTTGAGATGCCGGGGGTACTGGTGCATGCGCATGCACCCTTTACCTGGGGCAGGGATGCCGGGCAGGCGCTTGAAAGTGCGCTTGTGCTGGAAGAGGTGGCCAAAATGGCCTTCCGCACCGAGGTTCTTGGAAACCGGTACTCCGTGGCCGGTCACCTGCTCGACATCCATTACCTGCGCAAGCATGGCAGCGGCGCCTACTACGGGCAGAAAAAGAAATAACAGGAAGGGAGCCCCCGGGTGGGGCCTGATGCGGGCAACTCCGGCCACCTTTCGCCGCGGTCAGCCCCGTTTGAAAGCCGATGCCTGCAATCGGGGGGCACCCGGCAACCTCTACCTTGAGGCCTGCTCCAGTTCCCTGCCGATCTGCCTGATAATTTCATTAGAGGGCCTCAGGTGAGGAGGCAGGGCCGATGCCGCCTGCTCCAGGGTAAAGCCCATCACCTGGCTGAGCCACGGCGAGCCGGTAAGCTCAGGCAGGTTCCTGTAAAGGATCTCGCGGGAGTATTTTACCGCCAGCAGTTCGCCTATCTTGTTTCCTGTCCGCACTATCGGCTGCATCTCCGGCTCCCGGCTTCCGGCCAGTTGTGCCAGTTCGTCCGATTCGTATGAAAAGGTGTACCGGCCTGATCCCAGCCTGACAATGACGTCGTTACCCGATTGGGACATGCCCAGGATACCGGGATTTGATTCCCCGGCGGCGCTGCCGCCGACATCTTCAAGCCTTGCCGCTGGCAGGGTGAGTGTGGCGCTGGTGTTTGGCGGCACCTCCACATCAATGCTGAACCTGTTGCCGTCAAGCTCCCATGCTGATTCCAGCTTGCCATACATCGTAACTATCATCGCCCTTGCATGGTCCATCCCCCCGCCCGGTATGGGACTGATCTGTGATGTTCTGTAACCTGAGCCGGGATCCGGGCTGATACCTGCGACAGTTTCAAAAAGCCATTCGCCGATCGCACCGTAGGCATAATGGTTAAAGGAGTTCATCCCCTCGCTCTGGAAGGAGCCGTCGGGTTGTATGCCATCCCACCTCTCCCATATGGTGGTGGCATCCATGGTTACAGGATAGAGCCAGGAGGGATAGCTCTCCCTGAGAAGCAGGTTGTATGCAACATCGTGGTGACCGTAACTGCTGAGCACCGGGTTGAGGTGAGGCGTGCCGAGGAAGCCTGTCGTGAGGTGACCCCTGCCCCTTACATCATCAACAAGACGGTTAACGGCCACCGGTATTTTATCTGCAGGCAGCAGGTTATGGGCCAGGGCAAGAAGGTACGAGGTCTGGGTATCTGACATCACCCTGCCTCCCGCGGTGACGTATTCATGAAGGAACGCCTCCCTTATCTTTTCAAACAGGGCGCCGTACTCTTCTGCATCATCATCTTTGCCGAGCACCATGGCCGATCGGCGAAGCAGGTCGGCCGAACGTGCAAAGAACATGGTGGCGATCATGTGGAAATCAGTGTAGGCGCCGGGGTAATGGGCATTGCTGTGGGTGCTGTAAGAGAGCCAGTCGCCGAAGGAGAAATCGACATCCCACAGGTATGGCCTGTCGTTGGTGGCGGCCCGCCTCCTCATGAACTCAACCCAGGCCTTCATGCTTTCATACTGTTTTTCCAGGATTCCCGTGTCGCCAAAGTAGTTGTAAAGTGACCATGGCACTATAAGGGCGGCATCACCCCATCCTGCTGAACCGTAGGCCCCGTCGCCGAGAACGTTGGGCACCACATGGGGAACACTGCCCTGCTCATTCTGGTCGGCTGCCAGGTCGCCCAGCCACTTGGTCAGGAAACCGGCAGTGTTCATGTTTATGTTGGAGGTTGGGGCGAACACCTGGATATCGCCTGTCCACCCCATCCTTTCATCCCTCTGTGGGCAGTCGGTCGGAACCTCGAGGAAATTACCCTTCTGCCCCCACACGATATTGTGCTGCAGCTGGTTGACAAGCGTGTGCGAACTCTGGAAATGGCCTGTCGGCTCCATATCAGAGTGAATAACCACTCCGGTCAGCGCTTCAGGTGTCAGCCGGCCGGGATAACCCTCTATGGCAACATACCTGAAGCCCTGGAAGGTAAAGCGGGGTTCCCATATCTCCTCCCCGCCCCCTTTAAGGACATACGTGTTGGTCTGGTCGGCCGATCTCAGGTTTTCAGTGTAGAAGTTACCTTCGCGGTCCAGTACCTCTGCATGCCTGAGTGTGACCCTGGTCCCTGCCGGGCCATCGACCCGCAGCTTTATCCATCCGATCATGTTCTGGCCCATGTCAGCCACCAGGTCGCCCTCGGGGGTGGTGAAGATATTGATGGGTTTCAGCTCCTGTATCTTTAGCACCGGCGGACCCTGCTGTGCAATGAGCTTCTCCTTGCCGTGGCCGGCAATCCTTACCCCATGCCAGTCCCCGTCATCATAACCGGGCATCGTCCACCCCTCTTTTTCAAGCCGGGCATCGTAGTATTCGCCGTTGTAGATATCCGACCAGAGGATAGGCCCGGTTGATGACCGCCACTCCTCGCCGGTGCCGTAGACCTGTGTTGAACCGTCTGCATAGGTTATCTCTATCCGGGCAAGGAGGGCAAGGGTCTCTCCGTAATAGTTGCGCTGGTCGCCCCACCCTATGAAGCCCCTGAACCATCCGTCGCCAAGGTATACACCCACGGCATTGCTTCCCTGTTGCAGGTGGCCTGTTATATCATAAGTCTGGTACTGCAGCCTGTTGTGGTAACTTGTCCATCCCGGTGAGAAAAGCTCATTTCCGACCCTGCGGCCGTTGATATGCATCTCGTAAACACCGTGTGCGGTGACGTAGGCCCTGGCAGAAACGATCCCGCTACCGGCATCAAATTCAGACCGCAGCATGGGGGCTGGCTGGGAGACTGAAAAGTCCTCTTCAATGTCCGGCTCTATCCAGGATGACTGCCAGTTTTGGGGACTGAGCAGGGCGGTCTCAAAAAAAGCCGTCTCGCTCCACGGCGATACCCTGCCATGGTTATCCCATACCCTTACCCTCCAGTAATAGCGGGTGGCCGGCTCCAGTCCGGGGCCTTTCCACCGGTTATGCACTGAGGTTCCTGCTTCGACCCTGTGGCTGTCCCATACAAGGTCTCCTTCTTCGAGCTTTTCAGGCGACAGGGCCGACTGGATTCGGAAGGCTGTCTGCAGGGTATTCTGCAGATCGCCTGAAATGATCCATGAAAATGCCGGCACGGGTGTGTCAATGCCAACAGGATTTGTGTAATAGTTGGTTTTGAGGTTCCCGGCACTAAGTGGTGCAAGGTCCTGTGCCCTGATAATGGCGGCGGAGGGCATTGCCATGCTGATGATAAGGATCAGGATCATTGCACGGTTGTTCATGGCAGTTTGCATCTTTTTGTGGTTTACGTTTAACAATGCCACACGGCAGTTCGGGTTGATAAAAACCTGCCGGTGGATGGGATACCAGACAAAGCTGATTTGATGATAAATATACCGGGCTGGAGGGATATTTCCAAAAAGAAGTGACTTTTACCTGTTTTTTTATTCCCCGGTAAAACATTTTGCCGTTTGTTCCTGTTCTATTAGAAGATATCAAAACCGGTAAAGCGCATAAATGCCAGTAACAGGTCTTGTGTTGCTTTGAAAATGTTCTCCGTTATGGGAGTCAAGATATTTTGGATGTTTTTCATTACCCTGGCATTTCTGTTCCAGCCTTCGCCGGCGGCAGATGATGATGACCACGGTTCGGTGCTGGCAGCCAACCTTCACTCATATACCGAACACCTGGCCGACCATAAGGTTTTTCTGCACCTTGATAAGTCGGGGTATCAGACGGGACAAACAATATGGTTCAGGGCTTACCTTGTCGATGCGGTAAGCCACCGGCCGGCTGCCGGCATGAACAACATTTTTGTCGAGCTCCTGGGTACCGACGGGAAACCGATGGCCATAAGGCTGCTGCTGGCAAGGGATGGTGTTGCCAAAGGAGATATCAGGCTCTCCAGAAACCTGCCTGAAGGTAATTATGTTCTCAGGGCCTATTCTGCATGGATGAGAAATTCGGGTGAGGATAATTTTTTCACCAGTAACCTCTATATCAGCAATCCGTCATGGGAGAACATGATCCCCCGGATAGATATATTCAGGAACCGGATATTCAACTGGCGACTGGGCCGGCAGGAGAGTTCATATGACGTTGCATTCTTCCCCGAGGGAGGCAACCTGGTGGCAGGAACTGTCAACAGGGTTGCGTTCAGGGCTTTTGATGGACTCGGGAGGGGACATGATGCCAAAGGAGAGATAACAGACGGGTCAGGAAATGTGGTCGCTGTGCTGGAAACCGGTGTGCAGGGGATCGGGGTTTTCAACCTCGAGCCGGTCGCCGGCGGGGAGTACCGGGCCAGGGTGTCGGTTAACGGCGATAGGGCAGATACTTATGAACTGCCACAGCTGCTGGAGGAGGGATATGTCCTGAGGGCAGATCAGGATGAAAAACGGATCAGGCTGCAGGTATTCGCCAATGTAACGGCACAGAACCCCCTTTACTCCCAAGAGCTCATTGTTGTAGGCCATACCAGGGGCAAACCCCGGTACGCGGGCAGCCACCTTCTATCTGAAGGAAGTTTTGAGGTGGAACTTGACAGGGAGCTGTTCCCTTCAGGCATTGCCCATTTTACCATTTTTACAGCAGATCACATTCCGGTTGCAGAAAGACTTCTGTTCGTTGACAGGGGTGACGCACTTCATATTGCTCCCGAGGTGGGCATCTCTTCAGATGGAGACGACAGGTTCATGGAGATGAGCCTGGCCGTGACAGATAAGAACGGTCACCCCGTTGAAGGAGAGTTTTCCCTTTCTGCTGTTTCCGGCAGATCCGGCACAAACGGCAGACAGGCAGGCATCGTTCCTTATCTCCTCTTCAGCTCCGATCTGGAAGGTATGAACGGTGACCCGCTCGTTTATCTTGAGCAGGCGGATGACAGGGCAGATGTAGCTGACATGCTTCTTATGACCTACGGATGGAGAAGGTTTAACTGGGATGATGTTGCCGCCGGTGTGCTGCCTGAGATAAGATATTCCGGGGATCCCGGAATCACTGTGGCAGGAAGGCTAAGGGACCCTTCAAAGGATGAGGTCATCAGCAATTATCCCGTGAGACTCAGGATAAGAAGCGGTCATGACAGCCTTTATGAAGCCGTTACCGACAGGAACGGTTATTTCCTGTTCTCCGGACTGTTCTATAAGGGAGAGGTTGCAGCTGAGCTTTCCAGCCGACGGCTGCCGGGCAACTATCCCCCGGAGTTCGAGCTTACGTTGCAGTCCGCCGGTAAATTCGAGTATCAATTGGGTGTTAATACCCGGAGGCACGAGGTGGTTGCACGGGGCGACAACTGGAGCCGTGACAGAAGCGCCGGGCGATCACCATATGCCCGGGCTCCCGTGAGGAGAACAGCGCCCAGGGTTTACGGGACACCCGACCAGACCATCTATATCGATTACGAAACATTTACTGAAAGGACCCTTTTCGAGGTTCTGAGAAACAGGGCTAGCGGACTCTATTTTGATGGTAACCAGATCATCATCCGCGGTCCGTCAAGCATACAAGGCTCCAATGAGGCAAGGTTCATGCTTGACGGTGCTTTTGTGCACCGGGACGCCTTTTTGAGTATGTACCCCCGCGAGGTTGAGCGTGTCGAGATCTTCAGGGGTACCAGTGCGGCTATCTTTGGTGTAAGGGGCGGTACCGGGGTCATCCTGGCATATACCAGGAGGCCCGGATACAGCGGCCTGGAAGATGTGATGGAGCTGTCAATGCTTGGGTACCACGAAGCCCGTGAATTCTACAGCGACAGAATAACCCTGCCCGGCGTACGCAGCGGCGATGATGTGGAAGCGACCGTCTACTGGGAACCTGAAATTGTAACGGGTGAAAAAGGCAGGGCCGGCCTGCGCCTGCCCTTCAGTGAGGGAGCAGACAGGCTGACATTCACCATTCAGGGTATAGGACGTAACGGATTGCCGGGCTATTCCACCTTTACCCTTGACATTGAATGATCATTATGCACTCCATCTGTCAGGATCAGGCCCGACCCCTGTCATAGATGCTTTTGGCCTTCTGTTTCTCAAAAACCACCGCAGTGCGGCTTGGAATATAGAGGTTCAGGAAGTGGGGCGAATTAACCTTGCCGTTCCATTCCGTTACATACTCAATGTTTTCATCAATGCGTCCGAAACCCCCGAATTCTGCTTTGTCTGTAGTGAGCTTCACCCTGTAGCGGCCCGGTGTCATCTTGATGCCGTATCCCGAAAACGAGGCTGAGGGGTTGAAATTAAACACAAAAAGCAATGACCCGCGGGTGAAGGCCATGACCTGGTCAACTTCATTGTTATGCACAAGATGCTGCTGATAGGTGTACCAGGCCGGATCGCTCCTGATCAGTGAGATCATTTCCCTGTCAAAATCGCCGAGCTGATGGTACCGCAGCCTTTTGTCGCCGGCCAGGCTCCATTGCCTCCTTGCATAGAAATATGACCAGTTATTGCCTTCCCTGGGAAAATCGATCCATTCGGGGTGACCGAACTCGTTACCCATGAAGTTCAGGTAGCCCCCGCCTGCAGTAGCTATGGTGGCAAGCCTGATCATCTTATGCAGGGCCATGCCCCTGTCTATTATAAGGGATTGGGAGGACTTGTCCATGTGATCGTACATCTCTTTGTCCATCAGCCTGAAGGCAATGGTCTTGTCGCCTACAAGCGCCTGATCATGCGATTCGGCGTATGAAACGGTCTTTTCCTCGACCCTTTTTTGCGTAAGCTCGTGCCATATCTCCCCCGTGTTCCATCTTTCATCGGGAAGCTCCTTTATTATCTTTATCCAGTAATCGGGAATTCCCATTGACAGCCGGTAGTCAAACCCTATGCCGCCATTTTCGGCAGGTGCTGCCAGTCCGGGCATTCCGCTCATCTCTTCCGCTATGCATAATGCCCCCGGCTTTACCTGGTGGATAAGCTTGCCGGCAAGGGTCAGGTAGGCAATGGCATCTTCGTCCTGGTTCCCGTCAAAATAGTCATCATAACCGGTAAATCTCCTTTCAAGTCCGTGATCCAGATAGAGCATGCTTGTAACCCCGTCAAAACGGTACCCGTCAAAACCGTACTCATCGATCCAGAACTTGCAGTTGGAAAGCAGGAAATGGGCCACCTCGGGTTTGCCGTAGTTGAAGCACAGTGAATCCCATGCCGCATGTTCCCTTCTTGCCCCTGAATGGAAATATTGCCAGCCGGTACCGTCAAGCTCTGCAAGACCCTCGTTCACATTCTTTACCGCATGGGAATGGACCAGGTCCATGATCACTGCCATTCCCATTCCGTGGGCATCATCGATGAGCCTTCTTAGCTCATCGGGTGTCCCGAAACGGGACGATGCGGCAAAAAAGTTGGATACGTGGTATCCGAAAGAACCGTAGTACGGATGCTCCTGTACGGCCATCAGCTGGATTGTGTTATATCCGGCACGGTGTATGTATGGCAGCACCTGTTCCCTGAACTCATTGAATGTACCGGTTCTCTGCTCCTCAGTCGCCATACCGGTATGGGCTTCATATATCAGCAGGGGGCCCGATGAAAGATCAGGAGCAGTATTAACGGGTTTATAGGGGTCGGGAGGATCCCAGTACTGGGCATTGAATATAAGTGTATCGGGGTCCTGTACAACCCTCCTTGCATATGCCGGTATGCGGCTCCCCCTGCCTCCCTTCCAGCTGACCGAAAGCCTGTAAAGTCCGGTGTGGTTTAAAATGCCGGACTCAAGGCTGAGCTCCCATACACCGTTGTCAGACCTTGAAAATGAATATTCATCGCTCTCACGCCAGTCTGAAAAGCTTCCTGTAAGGAATATCTTCTCAGCGTTTGGCGCCCACTCTCGAAACACCAGTTTGCCGCCTTCCCGGTGAACCCCGAAAAAAAGGTGCCCGTTGGCAAACTCCTTCAGCGGTATCCCGCCGGTAAGCTGCTCTTCCATTAAGGCGGCTTTCCTCTGCCTGGCAACAATCTTTTTTTCCCAGGGCTTAAGCCAGGGGTCTGTTTTTATGATGCCGGGTGTTTCCATTTGTCGCTCCGTTTAATGATCTATTAAGGTAAAAATAGTTAAAATCCGGGACCCCGGCAGAGAGAGTGATAATTTACTTAATGTTTTTTGAATAATAATATTTTGATTGTATATTGAAAACTTAAAAAATCTGAGATTATGGATAAGGAAAAATATGTTATCGGACTTGATTATGGCACCGATTCGGTCAGGGCGCTTGTTGTGAATGTAAATACCGGCGAAGAGGCCGGCACCGGGGTATGGGAATATTCCCGCTGGAAAAAGGGACGGTATTGTGATCCCGCCAGGAACATGTTCAGGCAGCATCCGCTTGATTATATCGAGGGACTTGAAAAATCGGTCAGTCAGGCGTTGTCAGGGTTACCCCGGGAAGTAAGGGATAATATAGCCGGGATAACGGCCGACACCACCGGCTCGACCCCGGTTGCAGTTGATGAGTTTGGCATCCCGCTGGCATTGAAGCCGGGGTATGAAGAGAACCCCAACGCCATGTTCATTTTGTGGAAGGACCATACTGCCGTAAAAGAGGCTGAAGAGATTAACAATCTGGCAAGAAGCTGGGGCGGTCCCGATTATACGAAATACGAAGGCGGTATATACTCCTCTGAGTGGTTCTGGGCCAAAATACTGCATGTGCTGAGACAAGACAGCGAAATAGGCAAAGGGGCATGGTCATGGATAGAGCATTGTGACTGGATACCTGCCCTGCTCACCGGAGTCAGCCAGGTTGCCGGAGTGAAAAGGAGCCGGTGTGCAGCCGGACATAAGGCCATGTGGCACCCTGACTGGGAAGGCCTTCCGGCGGAAGAATTCCTTCAGAAACTGGATCCCCTGCTTAGGGGGCTTCGTGAAAGGCTTTACACAGATACATATACCAGCGATGTGGCGGCAGGCATAATGACCGATGAATGGGCGGAGAGGCTGGGCCTGCCCCGGGGTGTTACGGTAGGGGTTGGCGCCTTTGATGCCCACCTCGGGGCGGTAGGCGGAGAGATCCGGCCCTATTATATGAGCAAGGTGATGGGGACTTCTACCTGTGATATGGTGACGGTGCCTGCCGACGAGTTTGGAGACAGGCTTGTTCCTGGTATTTGCGGCCAGGTTGATGGCTCCATAATACCAGGAATGATAGGGCTGGAGGCGGGACAGTCAGCTTTTGGCGATGTTTATGCCTGGTTCAGGGATCTTCTCATGTGGCCGCTTGAAAATCTGCCTGCGGGTGTTGGGGGACTGCAGGAAGAGGATCTTAAGAAGCTCAGGGAGGAAGTTGCCGCAAATCTTATTGGCCGGCTGGCTGAAGCTGCTGAAAAGGTTGATCCGGAGGAGAGCGGACTGATCGCTGTCGACTGGCTGAACGGCCGCCGCACGCCAGATGCCAGCCAGGTGCTTAAGGGGGCTGTCGGGGGACTCACCCTGGGCAGCGATGCCCCGGCGGTATTCAGGGCCCTTGTTGAAGCTACGGCATTTGGGGCAAGAGCCATTATCGAAAGGTTCGTGAGCGAGGGCGTGAGGATAGACGGAGTGGTGGCACTGGGGGGTGTAGCAAAGAAGTCACCCTTTGTCATGCAGATCGTGACCGATGTGCTTGATATGCCGGTGTCGGTGGTGCAAAGCAATGAGACCTGTGCACTGGGATCTGCCATGGCTGCATCGGTTGCTGCAGGCATGCACGGCTCATTCGTGGAGGCACAGAAGGTTATGGGCGGCGGATTCGAGAAGGAGTATACACCAAGGGCAGGCTTTGCAGAGGTTTATTCAAAATTATACAGGAAATATCTGGATTTCGCCCGAAAAATTGAGAAATTGCACCACTGAACCAAAGCAGAAAGACTTGAAGGTACATAAAGGCGAATTGCCCGGAAGGCTTAACAAACCTGTGATATCAATAGGCGTCTTTGATGGCGTCCACCGTGGGCACGCAGCCATCTTTTCATTACTGAAAAAGCGGGCTGTCGAAACGGGTGGAGAATCAGCAATTGTGACATTCGACCCTCACCCAAGAATAGTTACCGGGGGCAGGGGAGAGAATCCCGGATTTCTTACCACCCTGGATGAAAAGTCCGCCCTGATCGGCAAACACGGCATTGATCATCTGATCGTGATCAACTTCACCAGCGAGTTTTCCAGGATACCTCCGTGCCGTTTTATCAGGGAGTACATGGTGGAGCGGACCGGACTCGCTCACCTTGTTTTTGGGTTTGATCATCATTTCGGGCACAGGCGTGAGGGTAACTATCAGAGCCTGCAAAGCTGTGCCCGCCTGTATGGTTTTTCAGTTGAGCAACTGGGCTCTGTGACCGGGGGAGACCGGCCGGTCAGTTCATCCCTTATAAGGGAGATGCTCTCGGCAGGGAATGTAAGGGAAGCTGCAGGGATGCTTTCCAGGCACTACAGCCTCCGGGGCAGGGTAACAGGAGGCCTGCGGCTGGGAAGGTCGATAGGGTATCCCACCGCCAACATAACTCCGGAGGACCCCGGCAAGATTATACCGGCCGATGGCGTGTATGCTGTTTGTACTGAAATAGGGGGCACAAGCTACCCGGGCATGATGAACATCGGTTTCAGGCCCACACTTTCCCACTCATCCGGGGAGCGAACTCTTGAGGTTCACATCATAGGCTTTGAAGGTGATATATACGACAGCGTGATAGGGATAAGTTTCATCGAACGCCTGCGCGATGAGAAGCGTTTTGGTTCAATCGGACTTCTGACGAAGCAGCTTGAAAAGGACCGGGTAAATACACTCAGGGCAACGGCGAATTGCCGGGATCATGAGCCGGGCGAAAACAGGCAGCCTGATTTGCCACATTGACCGCCCGGGGCTGCCCTTGCCCGTCATGCTGCTCGAGCGCACCCTGCAAGCCGCAAAGTCCCCATAGCCCCTGCAAGCTGCCAAATCGCCTGACCTCCTGCCGCCCGGCAGGGACCGGCTGAGAGCGGATCACCGCCTTTTTTTTATTATCTTTGCAATAAAACAGCACTTAAGTTATGGAAACAATTACCGATGCCCTGCCATACAAGATCAGGGATATAGGCCTTGCAGAATGGGGCAGGAAAGAGATAGATATTGCAGAAAAGGAGATGCCCGGGCTGATGGCTGTCAGGGAGAGATATGCAGATGAAAAGCCGCTTAAGGGCGCCAGGATCACGGGGTCTCTCCATATGACCATCCAGACGGCAGTCCTTATCGAGACACTTGCAGAACTCGGTGCAGAGGTTCGCTGGGCAAGCTGCAACATTTTTTCCACACAGGACCATGCGGCGGCAGCAATGGCAGAGGCCGGCATACCGGTTTTTGCATGGAAGGGTGAGACGCTCCGTGAATACTGGTGGTGTACGGCACAGGCCCTTACCTTTCCGGGCGGCAAGGGGCCCAACATAATTGTTGATGACGGCGGCGATGCCACCCTGCTAATTCATAAGGGATATGAGGCAGAAGAGGATGCGGCTGTGCTTGACAAAGAACCCGAAAGCACTGAAGAGGCTGAGGTGCTCAGTATACTCGCGGAGTACCTGGAGGCTGACCACGGTAAGTGGCACCGGATGGCTAAAGGTATCAGGGGCGTTTCTGAAGAGACAACCACGGGAGTTAACAGGCTTTACAGGATGCATACGGAAGGAACACTCCTGTTCCCTGCCATTAATGTCAATGACTCTGTTACAAAGTCCAAGTTTGACAATCTTTACGGATGCCGTGAGTCGCTGGCCGACGGCATCAAACGTGCCACCGATGTGATGCTTGCCGGCAAGGTCGTTGTCGTGCTTGGATATGGCGATGTGGGCAAGGGCTCTGCAAGATCAATGAGGGCATACGGCGCCAGGGTGATAGTAACCGAAATTGACCCGATATGTGCATTGCAGGCTGCCATGGAGGGCTTTGAGGTTAAGACAGTCGAAGAGGCCCTGGATGAAGGGAATATCTTTGTTACCGCCACCGGCAACAAAGATGTGATCACTGTTGAGCACATGGCCAAGATGAAGGATCAGGCTATAGTCTGCAATATAGGCCACTTTGACAACGAGATACAGGTTGACAAGCTTGAAGCCTATCCGGATATTCAAAAGATAAATATCAAGCCACAGGTCGACAAGTACGTCTTCCCCTGGGGACATGCGATCATATTGCTGGCCGAGGGGCGCCTTGTCAACCTGGGCTGTGCAACCGGGCACCCGTCATTTGTTATGAGCAACTCCTTTACCAACCAGGTGCTTGCACAGATCGACCTCTGGAAGAACAAGTATAAAACAGGGGTGTACAGGCTATCCAAGGAACTTGATGAAGAGGTGGCAAGGCTACACCTGGAGCAGATTGGGGTAAAGCTCACAAAGCTGACAAAGGATCAGGCTGAATATATAGGCGTGCCGGTAGAGGGCCCATATAAATCCGATCATTACCGTTACTGAAAAATCTTTTTGTCCGATGATCACACCACCTGCGCTGAAGAAAGGAGACAGGATCGGCATTGTGACGCCAGCCGGCAGAATTCCCGGCGGCGCCCTGGATAATGCCGTGAAATGTTTCGGCGACTGGGGACTGGAGGTGGTGATGGCATCGGGGGTCTATTCTGTATTCAACCAGTTCGGCGGTTCCGACAAAGTCAGGGTTTCCGGCCTGCAGGCCATGCTCGATGATGAATCGGTCGGTGCGGTTATATGTTCCCGGGGGGGATACGGCTGTGTGAGAATTGTCGATGAGCTGGAGTTCGGCAGCTTCATGAATAAGCCCAAATGGCTTGTCGGATACAGCGATGTTACCGTACTTCACAGCCATATCAACAGAATATGCGGTGTTGAGACGATACACGGCCCCATGGCGGCTGAGCTGGCTCCTGGTAAAAAGAAGCCTGTTTCCGGGCGCTCTATGGAACTACTCAGGGAGGCGCTTTTCGGCACACTGCCTGCCTATTACCTGCCAAACCATAAACTTTCACGAACGGGCAGGGCTACGGGTGTTCTTGCCGGTGGCAATCTGTCTGTTCTCTGCAGCATCATGGGGTCAAATTCGGCTCCGGATACAAGGGGCTGCATTCTCTTTATCGAGGAGGTGGGTGAGTACCTCTACCACCTGGACCGTATGATGATGGCCCTGAAACGAAGCGGTGTTTTTGAATCGGTTGCGGGACTTGTTGTGGGGGGGATGACCGGTATGAACGACAACGAGGTCCCTTTCGGGGAAACAACCGCAGAGATAATTGCACGAACGGTGTCTGAGTATGATTTCCCGGTAATGTTCGGGTTCCCGGCAGGACACCAGCCGGACAACCACCCTCTTATTATGGGCCGCGAGGTCACATTGTCGGTGGAAGAGAGAACAGGCAGCATAACATTCAGGTAACGAACCGGCCGGGCCGGCAGACTGATATGGCTGAGCACAATGAACTGGGTATACGCGGAGAGGATATCGCTGCATCCCACCTTGCCGCCGGCTCTTACTCCATCCTGGAGAAGAACTGGAGGTCGGGCCATCTGGAGGTGGATATCATAGCGCGAAAGGGCAACCAGCTGATCATTGCAGAGGTGAAGACACGTACCCGGGGTTTTCTTGAAACACTTACAGGCACTGTGAACAAACGGAAGCAGAAATTGCTTATAAGGGCTGCCAATAGCTATATCCTGAAGAATGACCTCGATGTTGACGTTCGTTTTGATATCATAACGGTGATCTTTGAAGGTGACCAGTACAGGATCGAACATATGGAGAATGCATTTTCAGCAGTAGGGTGAAGATCCAGGCATCACTTCGTTGTACACGGATGTGGACCGGCAGGTAAAATCAGTATGGAGGGGGCCGGGACCAGCCTTGATGTAATATATAATATCGACTGCTGCCGTGACCGGAAGGTAGATGCCCCCCATGTGCTGACGCACACAAAATAACATGAAAGTCTCAACTATTCGGAAAGCAGGTTGCAACCGCGCAGATCGGCATTGTCAAACCTCCCCAGTATCTCGAACCCGCCCCCCGGATGCATCCTGCCAAGGTCGGCCGTCTCTATGAAAGCACATGAATCGATGTTGGCCAGGTCGATGATGTTAACTCCCCCGCTGCGGCCCTGTTCAAGGCAGGAGAATGGATCATAGGCGTCTCTTATCATGACCTTCATCCATGGAGGGGTGTGGAATATGCCGCCCGATCGTGACCATGCCTGGGAAAGCAGCTCGGTCATGCCGTATTCCGAATGTATATGCTGAAGTCCGCTTCCCCGCCTGATCAGGTCATGCAGCTCCTCCCGGGTGATCTCCTTCCTTTTGCCCTTCATCCCTCCTGTCTCTGCAACAATAGTGTTCCCGAGCCTGAAACCGTACCGGCCGAACAGGTCGAGCAGGGCGAAGCTTACCCCCAAAAGGAATGTTTTGATGCCCCTCTTTTCGTTGGACCGGATGACTGAGGCAAGTGAATCAAGGTCATCCAGGTAAAAGCCGCTTTCGGGCCTGCCGCTCTTCCTGATAAGTCCCCCGGCCATATAAACCAGCGATGAATCACCTCTTTCGAGGTAGGAGGGAAGCAGTGCGAGGAAGCAGTAACCGGCCGGGTCGCCGTAAAAGATCTCAAAGCATCTCAGGTAACTTTTTTCGTAAAGCGCGGTGTCGGCAACGTAATGGGCCGACCTGACAGCAGGAGCGGTACCGCTGCTCGCCACTCTGCTTCCGTCGCCGGTCCTGCTGTTCCCGGAGGTGTTGCCGCTTCCCGGGTTCGCTGAGCCTGTCCCGCTGCTTCCGGATGGAAAACCGGTTTCCGGGTTTGCCGCTCTGCTTCCGTCGCCGGTCCTGCTGTTCCCGGAGGTGTTGCCGCTTCCCGGGTTCGCCGCTCCGCTTCCCCTTCCTGTTCCGCTGCTCCTGAAAACCTTCTCGCCGGGAGCAGTCCCCGTGTAAACTGCATGGGTTTTGAAAAATGAAACAGGCAGGCAGGGGATCCGGCTGATGCGGTCAACCGATGAGGGATCTATGCCCAGGATATCCAGGTAAGTGCGGTACAGCTCGTTGTTACCGCACTGATATGAGAACACCCGCAGGGCCATATCCTCAAACTCACCCTGCGTTCTTATGGCGAAGATCCCTTTTATCAGCTCTTTCCGGATATCACTTTGCATTCAGGCAACCTTATAATGGCAGCAATTGCGCCCGGTTATTATTAACCGGCGCTTTAGACAAGCCGGTATTTTGACAGATCAACTTATAATGATTAATTTTGTGTGCATAAATTTTTCAGGATGCTGTCATCGTTACAAAGATAAACATTCTAACTCCATGGTTAAAGAGACGGAAAGACACCAGGACAAGGAACTGCTTAAAAGGATTGCCAGGCTGGTGAAGCAGAACAAGGATCTTCAAGAGCAGATCAGGCAGCTTGCCGAAAGCAATGACAAGCTCGCAGAGCTTGTTGATAAATATGAACGGAGGCTGGCAAGGCTGAAGGCAGGCGAGGGAGAAGGTGAAGATCCGGATGACCAGTCCGGTATCCTTAAATTCAAGATGGGTACTGTCCTGTTTGCCGATATCCAGGGTTTCGGGCGACTCACCGAGGAGATGGATACACAATCGATGATGGATGAGCTTGATGATCTGTTTTTTCATTTTGACTCGATAGTAAAAAAATATAAGCTGCAAAAGATAAAGACCATAGGTGACTCCTACATGTGTGCCGGGGGTGTGCCGGCCAAGAACAGCACCAACCCGATCGATGTGGTGATGGCAGCGCTGGAGATGACACTCTACCTGGATGAACTGAAGAACAGGTCTGACAAGAACAAGGTCTGGGATATACGTACCGGTGTGCATACCGGCTCTGTAACTGCCATTGCCACCGGCAAGAAAAAGGTGTCATGGGAGCTGAAGGGAGATACTGTCAATATTGCAAGCCGGCTCAGTTCATCATGCGATGTTGGAAAAATAAACATCTCTGCCAATACCTACGAGCTCGTTAAGGAGTTTTTCGCATGCGAGTATAACGGCAAGATCCCTGTAAAGTATCTTGGCGACCTTGAGATGTATTACGTGAGGGGCATAATTCCCGAGATGTCTGTCAATGGTAAGGGCCTTGAGCCGGATCACCGGTTCGACACCAAGTTTAAGCTGATCCAGTTTGTAGACCTGCAGGAGATCATTCTCGACAAGCTTGAAAAAGAGCTGCCGGCGTATCTCTATTACCACAATGTTAAGCACACGATCGACGTGGTTACCGAAGTTGAGCTGATAGGGTGGGCAGAAGGGGTATCAGAGGAGGAAGTGCTTATACTTAAGACGGCTGCCCTCTTTCACGACGCAGGCCACACGGTGGGATATGACAGGCATGAGGAGCTTGGATGCGAACTGGCCAGGCAGTACCTGCCAGGGTATAATTTTTCAGATGAGCAGATTGACAGGGTGTGCGAGCTGATAATGGCGACCCAGATGCCGCCCAGGCCGCGAAACCTTCTTGAAAAGATAATGTGCGATTCCGATCTCGACTATCTTGGGCGAAGTGATTTCATTCCGGTTTCGAATACCCTTTACAAGGAGCTCAGGGAACAGGAAAAGATCGGAACGCTGAATGACTGGAACAAACTGCAGATAAAGTTCATATCGGGTCACCAGTACTTTACCGAAACCGCCCGTAACCTCAGGGAGGTCAACAAGCAGAAACAGATAGAGAGAATTAAGAGCCTGATAGAGGAGGACTAGTTGCCCCGGCCAGGATATATCCTTACAGGGGACAATTGCCATTATCAGCGGGCTGCTCTATTGGTTAAGGCGCCAAAACGGGCCCCTTGTCCGATTATTTTGCGATGGTGGTCTCTGGCGCGGCCCTATCCACTGATGGCCTTGATACCCGGCAGCTCCTTGCCTTCCATGTATTCAAGCATTGCACCGCCACCGGTCGATACGTAACTAACCTTATCGCCCAGATCGTATTTGTTTATCGCTGCCACGGAGTCGCCACCCCCGATGAGGCTGAATGCCCCCCTTGATGTGGCTTCGGCTATTGCCAGGGCAACGCTCCTGGTCCCTGCCTCGAATTTCTCCATCTCGAAAACGCCCATGGGCCCGTTCCAGAGGATGGTCTTCGAATCCCTTATTATATCGGATATCATGTTTATTGATTCTTCGCCAATATCGAGGCCCATCCATCCGTCAGGTACGCTGTCAACGGCTGTCTTCCGGACCGACGCTTCGGCGTCGAACTTGTCAGCCACCACGTTGTCAACGGGCAGGACGAGATTAACATTCTTTTTCTTTGCCTTTTCAAACAGCTCCAGGGCCATGTCCAGCCTGTCCTCTTCAACGATTGACGATCCGATGCTGCCGCCCCGGGCCTTGATGAAGGTGTAGACCATGCCGCCGCCTATCACAAGGTTGTCTACCCTGTCAAGCAGGTTCTCGATTATCAGGATCTTGTCGGATACCTTTGCCCCTCCCATGATGGCTGTAAAGGGTTTCTGTGAATCCTTCAGCACCTTGTCCATGCTTTTCAGCTCATTTTCAATGAGGTATCCGAACATTTTGTTCTCCGGGAAGAATTTTGCAACAATGGCAGTTGATGCATGTGCCCTGTGAGCGGTACCGAATGCATCGTTCACATAGACGTCGGCCAGCGAAGCAAGTTCTGCGGCAAACTCTTCATTACCCTTTTCCTCTTCCTTGTGGAACCGCAGGTTTTCAAGCAGCAATATCTCTCCCGGCTTCAGGTTCTCAGCCAATTCATGCGGTTCATTGCCTATGCAGTCGCCCGCAAACTTCACATTTGCCCCTGACAGTTTCGAAATGTGCTTTACCAGGTGCTTGAGCGAAAACTTCTCCTCATAACCGGTCTTGGGCCTTCCCAGGTGCGACATGAGTATTACCGAGCCACCTGAGGCGAGTATTTTTTTTATCGTTGGTATTGCCGCCCTGATCCGGTTGTCATCGGTTATTTCAAAGTTGCTGTTAAGAGGAACATTGAAATCAACCCTGATAAGGGCTTTCTTCTTTTTAAAGTCAAATGTCTCAATTGTCGTCATTGCTGCTGTTTATTGTTAGTATTCCGGTTTTAACATCAGTAGGTAAAAGGTTTTATAAGCGCCCCGTGTTGATGCCGCCTCTTACGGCACTTTAATTATTTACCTGCCGTGGCGATGGCATGTGCAAAAGTAAAAAACTATTTTTTATTTTAACTTTGTGCAGGGATGTTATTGGAAAATATTTCCCGTAATTTTTTGATCAGATTACCAAAAGTGATATGCTTTTCAGAGATGTTGCCGGATGTCAGGAGCTGAAGGGCAATCTGCTGCAGATTGCCTCGGAGAACTGCGTTCCGCATGCGATCATATTTACGGGCAGGCCGGGAACCGGGAAACTGGGACTGGCGCTCGCGTTCGCCAGGTACCTCAACTGTGAGGCTCCCGGTGCTGATGATGCCTGTAATGAGTGTCGCTCCTGCAGGAAATATGCTAAATTACAGCATCCCGACCTCCATCTGGTCTTCCCCGTGGCGAAACTGAAAAACGGGGAAAAGGACCCGGTGAGCGACACCTATATTTCACGATGGCGTGAGGCGGTGCTGGAGAGCCACTATCTGAGCCTCTATATGTGGATGGAAAAGCTCGGTGTGGAGAACAGCCAGGGGTTTATAAGCATCAGGGAGAGCCAGCAGATAATGAAGAAACTTTCCCTGAAAAGCTTTGAGGCACGGTACAAGGTAATGATAATATGGATGGCCGAGAAGATGAACCCGGCGGCCAGTGGCAAGTTACTCAAGATTCTCGAGGAACCTCCGGCGGGAACGGTGTTCATTATGATTGCCGAGGATACGGGCCGGATACTTCCTACCATTCTTTCACGTACACAAATCTTCAGGGTGCCTCCGATAGATAAGGAGTCGATGGAGAGTCTGATCGGTGAGAAGGGGATCAGTGATCCTGGCATGGCCGGGCGGCTGGCAAGGCTCTCTGAAGGCAGTTACCTTAAACTGCAGGAACTGCTGGAAGAGGGAGATGAAAACAGTTACAATTTTTCAATGTTCGTGAAGTTCATGCGGCTCTGCTTTATACCCGACTTTGCCGGGATCATGCAATGGACCGAGGAGATGGGGGCAAGAGGCAGGGAGAGACAGAAACATTTTCTTGAAACGGCACTCCGGCTTATAAGGGGCAACCTGATGATGAATGTGAATGCCGGTGATATAGACCTTCTTCCTGATGAAGAAAAAGAGTGGTCGCTAAAGTTTTCAAAATTTATCCATCCCGGGAACGTTCATACATTGTACGACGAATTCGGCAGGGCATCACTGCACATCGAGCACAACGGCTACAGCCGCCTTGTTTTGTTCGACCTTGCCATCAAAACAGCCAGGTTGCTGAAAACCTAGTTTTTATTACTTTTGTTGCACAGGTTTAAACCAGTAGTTGTAATGACCGACAATACAATATATTGCAGGGGCTGCTCAGCCATTCTAACGGGACAGGAGACAGGTCAGTACGGCCATTTGTCATGCAAAAGCCTGGATGTGCATGACTGGCTCGACGATCTTCACGATACTCCGGGCGGTAATGATATTGTCGAGGTAAGGTTCAAGAATACAAGAAAGGGGTTTTTCAGGAACGTCAACAAGCTGAAGCTCTGCAAGGGAGATGTTATAGCTGTGGAATCATCGCCCGGCCATGATATAGGCATTGTATCGCTGAGGGGCGAGCTGGTGAGGGAACAGATGAAAAAATACCGTGTCGGGCCTGATGATGAGAGTCTTAAGAAGGTTTACCGTAAGGCCAAGCCAGCCGATATTGATAAGTGGAGAGAGGCTATCGCGCTTGAGATCCCTACCATGCTCAAGGCCCGTGAGATATCGGAGTCACTCAAACTGGATATGAAGATTGGCGATGTGGAGTACCAGGGTGACAAAACCAAGGCAATATTCTACTATATTGCAGAGGAGCGGGTTGATTTCAGGGAGCTTATCAAGGTGCTGGCCGGGGAGTTCAGGGTAAGGATCGAGATGCGGCAGGTGGGGGCGCGTCAGGAGGCCGGAAGGATTGGAGGATTAGGAGCCTGCGGCAGGCAGCTCTGCTGCAGCACATGGCTGACTAACTTCTCATCTGTTACCACCAATGCTGCAAGGGTGCAGGATATCTCTCTTAACCCCCAGAAGCTGGCCGGACAGTGCAGTAAACTGAAGTGCTGTATCAATTATGAAGTTGAGGTTTACAGTGATGCCAAAAAAGAGTTCCCTGACCTTAGCCGGGTCCTTGAGACAAATGAGGGCAGCTATTATTTCCAGAAGGCAGATATTTTTAAGAAGCTCATCTGGTACTCATCAGATCCCGATGCTCCGGTCAACATGGCGTCACTAAGCATAGAGAGGGTAAAGGAGATAATCGTGCTCAACAAAAGCGGTAAGAAACCGGTCAGGCTGATTGAGAATGCCGCAATGACTGAAGACCTGCCTGCCGTGGGAACAGAATATTTTTCAGACGACAGCCTGACGAGGTTTGAAGGTGCTGGCGGCCGCAAGAAAAAGAAGGGCCGCAGGAAAAAGAAAAAGATAAAAAGGCCGAAAAATGAATGACAGTTATACCGACTCCAATTACGGCAGGGTGCCTGCAGGCCTTTTTTTGCTATCAATTGCCTTCATGGTTTTTGCTGCCGGCTGTAACCCGGGCGTTGTTTACGAGGAGAACCGCCGCATTCCCGGCACCGTATGGGACAGGGACAATGTACCTGTGTTCGGGGTAAATATTGACGATACCCTGAGCCTGCACAACCTGCTCATTAATGTGCGGAATACCGGTGAATACCCCAGGAGCAACCTTTTTCTCTTTATCTCGGTTACATCGCCCGGCGGGTCGTCCACCCGCGACACCCTTGAGCTTGTACTGGCCGAGCCATCCGGGAAATGGAAAGGCAGTGGTTTTGGGAGCATCTGGCAGAACAGGTTCTATTACAGGCGGAACGTACGGTTCCCCGAAAGGGGTATTTATGTTTTTGAAATAGAACAGGCAATGAGAATCGCAGATTTGCCGGGAATAACCGATATCGGGCTCAGGGTCGAAAAGGCCGGTATATAAACCTGGATAATCATACTGTTGTGGGAAAGAAGAAGCTGCTGAGATTTGCCGAAATGCGGGATTTTGAGAATGTGGTGCAGGCCGGAGCGGATCAGGTGTACGGCGAAAGGCACCCGCTCTGCGGCAAGTGGGCTGAAGCTTTCTTCCGGCGTAGCGGCCCCCTGGTGCTGGAGCTTGGTTGCGGAAAAGGGGAGTACACTATTGAACTGGCAAAGATGATGCCGGAGAAGAATTTCCTGGGAGTGGACATAAAAGGGGCGAGGATATGGAAAGGGGCCAGGTATGCCCTTGACAACGGCCTTGAAAATGCTGGCTTTTTGAGGACACGTATAGAGATGATCTCCTCTTTTTTTGCACAGGATGAGGTTGATGAAATATGGCTGACCTTTCCTGATCCCCAGGTAAAAAAGGCAAGGAAGAGGCTTACCGCACCCCAGTTCCTTTGCAGATACAGGGGTTTCCTGAAGCCGGGGGGACTTGTACACCTGAAGACAGACAGTGCTGTGCTTTATGAATATACCCTGTCATTGCTGGAGGGTAACCGGCTGGAAATAGATGCTCATACTAACGATCTGTACGGTAACGGTACAGGCGACCCTGTACTTGACATACGCACTTTCTATGAAAAGAAGTTTCTGAAGCACGGCAAGCCTATATGCTATATCAGGTTCAGGATTGACGGAAACAAATCAATAAACGAGCCGGATGACCAGTGATAAAGAGAGCTTTTTTGAAAGGGTATACAGGGTGACATCCCGTATTCCCTTCGGAAGGGTTACCACCTACGGTGCGATAGCGCGCTGCCTGGGCTCGTCAGGTTCGGCGCGCATGGTGGGATGGGCGCTGAATAACTGTCACAGCCGGGAGGATTTCATTCCGGCTCACCGCGTGGTTAACCGCAACGGTTATTTGACAGGGAAATACCATTTCGGGACGCCCACTGCTATGCAGCAACTTCTGGAAAATGAGAACATAAAGGTTGCAGACGACAGGGTGGTCAGGTTCAGTGAACTTTTCTGGGATCCCTGCAACGGGCGCTGATGCAGTCTTTAAAGCGGGCCTTGAGCCGGTCCTGATGCGACAGCTCAGGTTCGCTGCCGTGACCGGTCGGTTTTTTTTTATACATTTGCAGTTGGTTATATTTAGTTTAAATATTGATAATTTTGTCTTATGGTACCGACAAAAGACAAAGTGGTTGAAATACTGAAAAAGATCAACCATCCTGGTGCAGGGAAGGATATTGTGACATTGTCAATGTTAAGGGACCTGTCGGTTGATGAAAAATTCATCAGTTTCAGCCTTGATACCGGCGGCCGGAGAGACCCTTTTGTGAGGGCGGTCAAGATGGCCTGTGAAAAGGCGCTGAGATCGGCTTTTGGTGAGGGACCCGGACTGGAAATAGGGATCATTATGGATGCGCCGAAACAGAAGACACCGCCACCACTGCTGTCGGGCGTCAAAAACGTAATTGCCGTGGCTTCGGGCAAGGGAGGTGTGGGCAAGAGCACCGTTGCTGTCAACCTGGCCGTGGCACTGGCCAAAAAGGGTTACAGGGTCGGGCTCCTGGATGCTGACATATTCGGGCCCTCGGTGCCGAAGATGATGGGAGCGGTGGATTCAAGGCCAAAGGTGAGGAAAGAGGGTGACAGGAGCCTCATTATTCCTGAGATGAAATACGGGGTAAAGTTTCTGTCGGTAGGGTTATTCGTGCCTGCCGATAATGCGCTGATCTGGCGTGGGCCTATGGCTACAGGTGCTTTGAAACAACTTATTGGTGATGCAGAGTGGGGGGATCTGGATTATATGATATTTGACCTTCCTCCCGGAACAAGCGATATTCATCTGACCCTGGTGCAGGAGTTGCCCGTAACAGGCGCGATAATGGTAAGTACGCCCCAGGATGTGGCGCTGGCAGATGTTACCAAGGGAGTGGCAATGTTCAGGAGCAAGGATATCTCGGTTCCGGTACTGGGGCTGGTTGAGAATATGGCATGGTTCACCCCTGCCGAGCTGCCCGGGAACAGGTACTACATATTCGGACGTGACGGTTGCAAAAAACTTGCCGAAAGGCTTGACCTGCCCGTGCTTGGGCAGATACCGATGGTACAGGGTATCTGTGAGGGAGGAGACAGTGGTACACCGGTGGCCCTTGAAAACAACGAGACTGCTGCAGCCTTTGAAAGACTTGCTGCAAAAGTTGTTGAAGTGGTGGATGAAAGAAACAGGACCATGGAACCCACAAAAAAAGTTGAAATAAAGAAGTAGCGATCATTAATAACAGATTTAATACCAATAATATGTCGAAAGAAGAATTGCTCAAGAGAGTAGCAGCCACACTTGATAAGGTGAGACCCTATCTGCAGGCTGACGGAGGTGATATTGAAGTGGTTGAACTAACTGACGATAATGTGCTTAAAGTCCGTCTTACAGGCGCATGCCATGGCTGTCCGTACAGCATGCAGACACTGAAAGCCGGTGTTGAACAGGCAATCAAAAGCGACATACCTGAAATTAAGGAAGTCGTTGCTGCCTGATCGGCCGTTTTTTTTGCCCCTGAAATAATATGCGGGGGTTTTAGCAGTTATTGTATTAGAAAGAAATCAGACAGGTTCGTTACCAGCGGGGAGGGTGCAGTGCAACCGTTCCCGTTTTTATGCGTCAGTTAAAACAAAATAGCTGCATTTATGCAACCAGTTGTGAGATATGCTGCACTCCTTTTTATCATTATGTTCGCGGCATCATGCTCCACGCAGAAGAACACCCTGCTAACGAGAACATATCACCAGGTTACTGCCAAATACAATGCTTTTTTCAATGGCAGGGAGAGTTACAGAACAGGGGTGCGGAACATGGAGCGTGACTTCCGCTATGACTACAACAAGGTTCTGCCGGTATTTCTCTATACGGATCCCGACCTGGCAAGGTCTGCTGCTCCCCATATGGACCGTGCCATCGATAAGGCGTCAAAGGTTATAAACAACAAGAGTATTACCGTCAGGCCCGAAGAGGGAAGGGGTTCTCTTTTTGGGAGAGACGAGGAGTTCTACCAGCTGAATGAATATAACAAATGGGTTAGGCAGAGTTACCTTCTTGCCGGGAAGGCGCATTTCCACAAGCACGATTTTGTGTCAGCCACCCAGGCATTCATGTATGTTATAAGGGAGTATGCCCTGAATGAGGAGCGTCATGAAGCGAGGGTCTGGCTTATGCGTACATATATTGAGAGCCAAAGGTTTAACGAAGCGAGACTGTTGCTCGAACAGATCATTGATGACCCTGAGTTTCCTGCAGACCTTGAAGGAGAACTATATGCAACGGTGGCCGACTACCACCTCAGGCTTGGACAGCCCGCCAGGGCCGCGGAAAATCTGGAAAGGGCCCTTAAGCAGACCCGGGGTAAGTCTACAAGGGTGAGGTACAACTACATTCTTGCACAGCTTTATGAGAGCATTGGGGATAATTCCAGGGCCTCCGACTATTACGCACGCGTTATAGGAATGAACCCCCCGTATGAAATGGTGTTTAACGCACGTCTGGGCCAGGCGGGGGTTGTTGAAACCGGCAGCGGTGAAACAGGGCAGATGATAAATACCCTCGAAAGGATGCTCCGCGATGAAAAGAACAGGGATTTCGAGGATCAGATATATTATGCCCTGGGGAACATCTACCTGAGGGATGGCGATGAGGAGAATGCCATCAGGCATTATAAGCTCGCAGCAACCGCAAGGGGGACCAACCCTTCTCAGAAATCAATCACCTATCTTTCCCTGGCCGACATCTATTTTGAGCACCCTGATTATGTCACAGCCGCAGAATATTACGACTCCGCCCTTATCAATATGGACCGGGACTTTCCCGACATGGAAGCCTTACAGGCGAAAAGCGCTGTTCTCAATGCGCTGGTTGACAACATACTGATCTACCGTCTGGAGGACAGCCTGCAGCTTCTTGCCTCAATGAGCGAGACAGAAAGGAACAGGAAGATTGACGATATCATCGCTATGGCAAGACAGGAGGAGGCTGATGCGCGTGAGCGTGAAAGGCTTGCACAGCAAACACCCCAGTACCGCACTGCCCGCACTGCCCAGTCGGCGCGTTACCAGGCCGAGCGTACAGGCGACGGCAGCTGGTATTTTTACAACCCCTCTGCCGTTACCTTCGGCCAGAATGAGTTTGAGTCGATCTGGGGCGAGCGGAGGCTGGAGGACAACTGGCGCAGGTCCAGCCGGCAGACCATCGCGCCGGCAATGATGGCAGATGCAGGGAGAGACCCTGTTGCTGATGCTGAGGAGGAAGATGAGGATGCACCCGAACAGGGAAGCAGGGAGTTTTACCTCAGAGATATCCCGCTTACGGAGGAGGCCATGATGAACTCGCATTACAGGCTGGAGGAGGCCCTTTACAATATGGGGCTGATCTTCAAGGATGAACTCCGTGATCTGGAAAGGTCAGAGGAAGCCTTTCTTGAGCTTGTACGCAGGTACCCTGAAGGTTACTATGCCCTTCCCGCACTGTATGACCTGTATAATATGAGCATGGATAACAATAATCTCAGTGCGGCCGGCAGGTATGAACAGATGATCGTTGACGGTTATCCCGGAAGCCCTTACGCGGCGATCCTCACAAATCCTGATTATTTCAGGGAGTATGAGGAGAAACTGCAGGCGGCAGAACGGTACTATGAAGAGACATTCTATCTTTTCAGGGACGGATATTTTGAAGAAGTTGCCGATAGAGCTCTTTATGCATCGGCCATGTGGCCCGGGAGTGATCTTATCCCAAGGTTTGAGTACCTGCGAACATTGTCGTACGGGTCAAGAGGTAACATACCTGTGTTCAGGGATATGCTGACCGAGTATATTTCCAGCTATCCCGGTACTGAAATGGCAGAAAACGCGATGCAGTTCATAGCCTATCTTGACGATGACTACGCTGAAGCTGTCCAGTTTGCCGAGGTTGTGACCGAAACCGATATTTACCTGGATGACAAGGAGGACGAACACTATTTTGTGGTTATTGTCGATAACAACCAGGATATCATTAACAGGATGGTGTTCAACATTGTGAATTTCAATGTCGACAACTTTCCAAGATTTGACCTTAACGTAAGCAGTGAGTCTTTTACGAGAAGCTACCATATTCTCAGGGTTGAGGGACTTCCGGATCTGCCGGTTTCGATGGATTATTTCAAGCGCTTCAGGGCATCGGAAGATGTTTATGCCGAAACGGGGCAGACAGATTTTCCGCAGTTTGTCATCTCTGACAATAATTACGGTATCTTCATGAAGGACCGGAATATAGCCTCTTACCTGAACTTCTTTGAAGAGGAGTACCTGGTGAGGTAAAACCCGTGTTTGCAGATAAAAAGACTCTTTAATGAAAAAAATCACGATACTCTGGGCCGATGACGAAATAGACCTGCTTAGGCCCAATATAATTTTTCTTGAGACAAAAGGTTACGAGGTGATCACAGCCACGAACGGCCATGATGCCGTGGAGATGGTAAAGACCCATAATCCCGACCTGGTGTTCCTGGATGAATATATGCCGGGTAAAAGCGGCCTGGAGGCACTCGAAGAGATAAAGGGGGCATTCCCCGCCCTTCCGGTGGTAATGATAACCAAGAGCGAGGAAGAGAATATAATGGAGGAGGCAATCGGGTCGAAGATTTCCGACTACCTCATCAAACCGGTGCATCCGAAGCAGATCCTGCTGGCCATCAAAAAGAATGTTGACACAAGGATGCTTGTTACAAAAAAGATAACCTCCTCCTACCAGTCTGAGTTCGGAAAATTGGGCATGTCAATAAACAGTGCATCTTCTTTCGGCGACTGGGTGGATATCTACCGCAGGATCGTTTACTGGGAGATGGAGCTGGAGGACTCAGCCGATCCCGGAATGAATGAAGTTGTCGCACTCCAGAAGCAGGAGGCCAATAATGAATTTGCCAGGTTCATCAAGTCTGAATACCCGGTGTGGTTTGAAGACGAAAAGAACGGGAGGCCGCTGATGTCACATACCCTGTTCTCTTCAAGGATCAACCCGCTTCTTGACAAGTCCCGCAAAGTTGCGGTGATAGTTATAGATAACCTGAGATACGATCAGTGGAAGGCAATAATGCCTGATATCAGGGAATACTTCCAGGTTGAAAATGAAGAGCTCTATTGCAGTATTTTGCCTACTGCCACCCAATTTGCCAGGAATGCTTTTTTCGGCGGACTTATGCCGTGGGATATAGAAAGGCTTTACCCGCAACTGTGGGTTAATGAGGAAGAGGAGGGCAGCAAGAATCTTCATGAGAAGGCCCTCCTGGGCAACCAGCTGAAAAGGCTGGGCAGGGAGACCGGGTTCTATTATGAAAAGGTGCTGAACAAGACAAGCGGCAAGAAGCTTTCTGAGAACATATCGTCACTTGCAAGCTATCCGCTTACTGTTCTTGTTTACAATTTCGTTGATATGCTGTCTCATGCCCGTACAGAGATGGAGGTTATCAAGGAGCTGGCCGATGATGATTCTGCATACAGGTCGCTCACCAGGTCATGGTTCAGACATTCCTATCTTCTCGACCTGCTCAGGGAGCTTAGCCGGCAGCGGGTAAAGGTTTTTCTGACCTCCGACCACGGTTCGGTGAAAGTGGAAAACCCGGTGAAGGTGGTAGGCGACCGTAATACCACGACCAATTTGCGTTACAAGCAGGGTAAAAATCTCGATTATGATCCCCGGCAGGTGCTCGAGGTACGTAACCCTTCGAAGATCCGTCTTCCACGCAATAATGTCAGTTCAGCCTATATCTTTGCCACAGGGCGGGATTTCTTTGTATATCCGAACAATTACAACTATTATGCGAATTACTACAGGAACACTTTCCAGCATGGGGGGATATCGCTCGAGGAGATGCTGGTGCCGTTTATTTCACTTGATCCGCGGGAATGAAGAAAATGGTTTTTTCAGTTGAATTTGACCTGAACAGTATTGACGAAGCCGCAGCCGGACTAAAGGAGGCTTTCCCGGGTGCCCGGATATTTGCATTCTATGGTGAGATGGGATCAGGGAAGACCACCTTCATAAAGGCTCTTTGCAGGATACTGGGCGTTGAGCAGACCGTTACCAGTCCAACTTTCGCACTTGTAAATGAATATCGCGACGGCAGCGGCAATGTCAGCTGCTACCACTTCGATTTTTACCGTATTGAAAACCTGGAGGAGGTGCTTGACATGGGTTATGAAGAATACTTTTTCGGGAACGATACCTGCCTGATAGAGTGGCCTGAAAAGATCGGGGGACTGTTGCCTCCGGGTACTGTCAGGCTTGAGCTGGAGGTGCTTGATGACGGAAGAAGAAGGCTGCGGGAGACTCTGTTTGCAGCCACCGGCAAAAAGATTTGAAACTGTCAGCCATTTTCCTTAACTTGCTTAACTCTTAAAATGGTTCAATGCCCCGACCCTTTGGGCCGGAAACAACAAATACCTTGCGATACTCCGGGGCATAGCCCCGGGGCAGGGTTTACTCAAAATACAACGAATGCAGCACCAGAAATTCTCCCACTCCTGGGCCCTTGGCAAGGGTAGCCTGATGCCCCAGGAAGAGGTCCTGGAAACAGGAAGAAAACGCAAACAGCTCGCAATAGGAATTCCAAAGGAGACACAGGAGGATGAGAGCCGGACGGCCCTTACGCCTGAAGCAGTTGAGATTCTTACCGGCAACGGCCACCAGGTGCTTATTGAGAAAGGCGCAGCTGCTGCCGCAAATTACTCCGATACCGATTACAGTGAACGGGGGGGATTTATCGTGGAAGAACGCGCAGGTATTTTCTCACGCTGTGATGTGATCCTGAAGGTTGCCCCTCCCGTTAATGATGAGATTGAGCAGATGAAAGGAGGCCAGGTTCTGATCTCATCACTCCGTCATATGATGCAGGAGAGGGATTACTTTCAAAGGCTCATGAAAAAAAAGGTTACCGCCATAGCTTTCGAGTATCTCCGCAACAACGACGACACCTTTCCGGTTATCCGTTCGATGAGCGAGATCGCAGGGGGAGCATCAATACTCATCGCTGCCGAATACCTTTCCAACCAGAACAAGGGGAAGGGGGTTATGCTTGGCGGAATAACCGGTATTACTCCGACCGAGGTGGTTATCCTGGGTGCGGGAACAGCTGCCGAATCAGCCGCCAGGGCTGCAACCGGACTTGGTGCCTTTGTGAAGGTGTTTGACCACTCGGTTGACAGGCTGCGCCGGTTGCAGGACATTCTCGGACAGAGGCTCTACACATCCATCTATCACCCCCGGGTTGTTGCAAAAGCCCTCAGAAGCGCCGATGTGGTGATCGGCGCCATACACCTTGGCACCGAGGGGCCGCGGTTTTTTATTACCGGTGAGATGGTGAGCGAGATGAAGAAGGGTGCGGTGATTGTCGACCTCAGCATTGACCAGGGCGGATGTATTGAGACCTCGGAGTGCAGGACACATAAATCGCCTGTATTTGTCAAGCACGGCGTTATACATTACTGTGTGCCCAATATACCCTCAAGGGTTGCCAGAACGGCCACCATAGCCCTGAGCAACATCTTTGCACCGCTGCTGCTTTCCATCGGGGAGTCGGGAGGCATAAAGCAATCACTGCTGGAGAGTCCCGGACTCAGGAAAGGGGTCTATATTTATAACGGACTGCTTACAAACTCACTGATAGGTAATTTGTTTGACATACCGAGCAAGGACATTGACCTGCTGATGGCCGCTTTCTGACCCGGGCTATATCTTCGCACCGGAACCTGCGGCATATCAGAAATAGGCCCTTACCTGCATACCCCCGGTATGGATGAAGTTGCTTCCTGAAGAGGTCCTTCCGTTGTATGTGAGGCTAAGCTGCATATTGCCGGCAATGGTCTGCTGCCACTGTACATTCAGCACAAGGTTGTTTCCCGGCCTTAGTCCCCCCAACATTTCCCATGCAAGTGGAGTGTTCACCCTGCCGTCGAATTCAATATAATAGTAATCAGCGCCTGCTGTGATGCTGCCCCTTGACGGCACGGTGTAGCTTAAGCCTGCACCCAGTTTTTTATGCTCCGCCGTTTCATTGCCAGGGCTGTTGTTCTGCTTCCGGTGTTCAATATTGAGCGAGGCCTGGAACAGGTGGCCGGGCTGTACCGATATGCCTGCCCTTGCCGATGTTGCTTCTATTTCGAAATCCCTTCCGGGGAAAAATTCGGAAACGTATATCCTGGTACCGGACTCAATCCTGCCCGTGTAAGTGACCATGGGAGAATGCTCGTAACGGCCGTGCAGGGCGTCTGACCGGTCGCTTCTTGACTCCAGTCCGTTCACCAGCAGGTTGCGCGACCTGTTATCCTGGTGAAGGTACTCGAGGGCAAACCTCCGGTCGCGCGACCGGAAAGAAAGGTTGTTCCTGAACGATGAGGATAGATTTAGCAGGTTGCTGTCGGCCAGTCCGGCATGAAAGGGGGAGGTACCAATGAGTCCGCTACCTGATGTTTTATAACCGGTCTGGTAGGCAGCATTGCTGGAAAACAGCGAAACAATTCTCCTGACCCCGTTTGCATCCTGCCATGACGGCGGGGCACCCAGGCGAAGTGTCTGGCTGAACTGGCCGCTTCGTATGCGCACAAAATCGTCGGTCGGCACCATAACCCTGATGTAATTTGCCTGGTCGGGAAAAGCGGCCGGTTCGAACTCGTCGAGCTCCTTTATGCCGTTCTCATTGTAGTCGGTCCATGTATGAGTGCCCTGGCCCCTTGCAACCTCTATGAACATGTAATCTTTCTTCATCTCCAGTCCCGATCCCGTTTCATAGAAGAGGTTACCCCTTATCGCACCTTCCAGTCCCGTCAGGTCTGCTTCGAGCCTGCCATTGAGCGAGTTTTCGGGCTTGCTTTTAACCGGGGTCGTTGGCGCAGGCAGGTCGTCACTGAATTTATCGCTGTCCACTTCAAGTGTGCGATAGTTTATTCCGGCCGACAACCTGTTGCCTGCAGCCGGCAGAGCCACAAAACCTGCCGACACCTCCCTCGCCAGTGAAAAGTGTTCCATCCGGCCATCTGCCGGCAGCCTGTCATCCCTTTCCCGGTAGGCTGTGCGGAAATGGAACGTTGCGGTATCGTGGTTCTTCAGGAAGACTTCACGCTGGTGAAAGTTAAAGCTTGACGGCAAGAGTGTGTCTTCGCCCTTCTCTTCTCTCCTGTTGTCCTCACCTTCGCTGCGGATACCAACTATAAGACGCCAGACGGGCCTGGCCAGCTCAGTCTCGTGCCTCATGAAGCCTGTCGCGTCGGCGGTTGTGGCCGTGTTGAGGTAGCTCAGCCTCATATTGCCTTCAAAACCGGCAGCCATGGCAAATGCATCAAGGGAATTGCGCCACCCGGCATAGAGTCCGGGCAGCGACAGGTGCTCTCCACGATAGCGCGCATAGCTGATGTTGCCCGAGTAATCTGCGTGCCAGCCCACCTTATGCTCGTCAGCCGCACCACGGAGGCCGATCAGGTTCCAGTCCCTTTCATATTCCGGGGGCTTGTATCTTTCAGTAGTACTGAAACTGCTTCCGGCAAATTCGTAGTCAATACCTCCTGCCAGGGAACGGCCCTCATCCCTGAGAGGCACGGCCCTGTCAATGGCGGTCCGGAAGGCCATCCCGGTATTGTCTTCATTGTCAAGCTGAGAAAAAGTGTTCATGTCGTTATTGCTCACGGCGAGTTCGAAGGATGCACCGGTATTGCCGGTCAGCCGGTGCGATCCTCCAATGCTGACCACCTGTTGTTTCATGGGAGCGACAAGCAGGGTTACCGGTTCGTGGGTACCCGAAGGAACACCGTTTACCGGGGCTGTCCATTCAAATACCCTGCCGTTGGCAGCGCTCCTGACCTGCCTGTAATTGCCCCTGTTCTCGCCTACACGGGAGAAGCCGGGCCTGTAAAATGCCCTCTCCGGGTCGACAGAGTGCCGGTAGATGGTGTACATTACCCCGTTTACAATTGTATCGGTCTTTTCGTAAAGGACCACATCGTTCCTGAACTCCACACTGTCGACCCTGGGGATCCATGCCCTGTGCAGGCTGTCGCCCACCGATGCAAGCAGCTTAGTCTCTTCTTCTGAAAGTTCCTGCAGCAGGGGCTGGTTCTTTGCATCATGCTCGGAGTAGATGTTGATGAAGTAATTCCCGTTTCCTGTTTGCAGGGCGGTACTGTTTGAAAGCATGTACCTGGAATAGTTCCTGTCGGAGTATTCGAACTCGACAATAATGCGCCTGTCTTTGGTTATGGGCATGTTCGAGGTAAATGTTATTTCTGCCAGGTTGTAGTCTATCACGTAGTGCCCGTCGATACCTCTTGTCAGCAGGCGGCCGTCAACAAACACCCTTTCGCTCCCTGCCAGTACGATGATGAAGAGTTCATTATTGTTGCCGGTAAGCTTGTAGGGGCCCTGGTTGCCTTCCGATCCGGTAAAACTGTTACGGGCATAACGTCCCCTGGCAATTGCCGCCGTGGCAGAGTTGCTTATCTCTGTAAAGGGTCCGCTACCCGGTTCAGTGACCGACGAGAACTGCAATCCCTGTGCTTTTCTCTCAAGCGGCAGGAAGATGCCCCCGCCCCCGCTAACCGCGAAATCACCTGCGGTAAGGGCCAGGTTGTCGTTGTAAAGCTGTATGAAGACCCTGTCAAATTCATGGATCTGCATTGAATAACCCTCCGGCTGCAGGGGAATGTTCTGGTCGGAGATGCTGGCGACTATGTTGAGGTTGTCGTCAAGTTTGCCGGATAGCTGCAGGTTGAGGTTCGAATTGACTATCACATCCTGGTTGTTGCCGAAACTGACTCCCCTGGAGATGCTGCCGCTGCGTGTCAGGCTCTCCTCCCTCCACAGATCAGCGGGGATGGATGGGGGACTGTAACGATGGAGGCGGGAGAACTCATCGTCGCGACCTGCAGGAATTATCATGGCGGTATCTTTTCTGCTTGCTGTCATGGCCGGGTCAAGTGTAAAAACACGGTACCTGGCCGCAAGGATTTTTCCCCGGTAAGGGAAGCCTTCATCAAAAACAAGCCTGGAGTTCAGGGGATCGGCAGTGTAGAGGGTGTCGCTGACCGGTTGTCCGTGCTCCGCAGCCAGCTCAATCGTGCCGGGGACGATCCTGGCCGTATCGAGTATGACAGTATCGCTGTCCGCTCTAAACACCCTCTCCCGCAGGCCCGACAGCTCCTGGGCGCACATACCTGCCGGCAGGAAGAGGATCAGTATTTTGATAAATAGATTTTTCAAAGAGGCGCAGCTTGGTATTCTGTTCGTGCACTATTTGACTGTATTAAACTTTTCGGCTCTGTATCACACGGCTTGTGGCAGTAGAAATAACGAAAATAATAACAAATAGGTACATGTTTTACCGGTCACCTTTGAATTATTGAATTTCGGGGACTAACTTTGCCCGGAGCCTGCAGCTTAACCTGGTGATGCAAATAATAGACGATCCCGGGAATTTGACAAAAGCACTGGTCTATGCGAAATTATCTGACAATTCTATTTTTTGGGCTCACTGTCACATTCTTTAACGCCTATGGGAAAGATCCAGGTGCCGGGGTACTATTGCGACAGATCAATATACCAGGGACTCTTCTGCATGACAGTATGATAATTGAAAGCGGACTGAGCCTCTTTGAAGAAGGCGCCGGAGAAATATCAACTGACAGTTTGCAGTTAAGAAGGTATTTTGCCAATTTTCTGTTAATTCCATACAATGCCGGACTGGAGATCATCAGATCAGACGAGGAGGGTTTGTCAAGAAACATTTTTGTTCTGTGTGTTCTGGCAACCACACTGGCTATGGACCAGTCCATCAGGGATCTTGTGCAGGAGAGAATATATGCCGGAGAACATTTTGCAATAAGTTTTCTCAATGACGCAGGCAACAGGAAGTACTTTTTCCCTGTATTTGCCGGAGTCTATGGAATAAGCATCGTTTCGGGGGACAGGTATTTTCATGACACCATGCTGCTTTCTTTCCAATCCCTGGTGGTAAGTCTTGGCTTTTCCGAACTTTCAAAAATCACTGTTTCAAGACGCCGTCCCTACAACAGTCCGCGTGATCCGTTCAGAAGGGATAAAGGGCACGAATCTTTCGTTTCGGGTCATGCGGTTGGTATATGGTCAGTTATGACTGTGTTTGCAGGCAGGTATCCCAAATTAAGTTACGGGGCCTATGGATTTGCAACTGCCGTCTCATTAGCCAGGTTATACAGGGATGCACACTGGACATCTGACATTGTAATGGGGTCTCTTATTGGTTACGGGATCGGGAGCCTGACTTTAAAGCTTGCGTATTCGCCTGATAATAATCTGACCTTAACACCCTTTACAAATGGTAAGGTGCAGGGAGCTTCCCTGAGAATGAATTTCTGACGGGCCGCAGCGAATTAAACCTTATTCAGTTGCAGGAGAGTCTCCATCCAGGAAAACAGTTTCTTTTGATCCTCTTTTCTGCACATCTCCAGGCTTTGAACACACAGAAATTTTATGCGGGGGTTATTTTCGCAAAATCTGATCTTTTTGTCAATATAGTTTTTTGGGCGATTAAGCGGCTGGAGGTAAGCCAGATCGGGACTGGTGATCTGCTCATTGCCATCAAGAAGCTCCAAATGACCGGACAATGCCGCAAAGATGAATTGTTTGTGATTTCGGAACCGGTATGCAATATTTTTCTCCAGCAATTCCTTTTTGCCGGAAAAAAATTTTTCAACCCTCCTGCGGTCGATCGCATGGGGTGTATGACTGTATACGAAATACCTGTACTTCATTCCGAGAATTGAAGCAGAAAGCCACTGGCCCAGATGAAAGGAAGGCCTGGGCTGATAATCCGGATTGTTCAGGAAGCACTTATTTACAGTCTTCCTGATAAAATCCCAGAAGAACCATGGTAAGGGTATTGGCAACCATTTTCCGCGCAAAACAGGCCTGTTATCGATGAACCAGTCTTCAGGCCGTATCTTCCTGACTAAAAAGGTGTCATCATTGAAATAGACAAAATTGTCGGAAAGGCCCGGAATCCTCCATAACATGCACTCTATCGACCTGGAGTTGAAAGTCGGCAAATATTCTTCAAAATCCCTGAATATTTCAGAATGGTCAACGATCCTGATGGAACCTCTCCTTTCGGGGAACCATGTCCTGATATCTTCATCGAGGTTGGGGTCCTGCCCGTCGGTGACGATAAAGATGTTTCTTACAAAAGGTGCGAAAGTAAGGATGGATAAGACACAATACCTGATTTCATTTACAGAGGCAAAGCGTGTGAGATTGGTGCCCGGATCATTCCGGTGGTCCTGCCCCTGTAAAAAAGGCTCCATTTTTTCAATTAGCCTGTGATCATTTCCATCAACCCAGGTAATAACAACATCAACAGGGAGGTTTTTTCCGGAACTGGCGCTTGCCGGCATTTTTTATTTTTAAAAGTATGGCTTTTTTTGCTTATTTTACCAATTTCGCCGTGAATTAATTTGCCACGTATGACAAGCTGCAACCAGAAAAAGATCGGAGTGATATCCATGGCACGGAACGATCGTTTTTTTGTCGATAAATGGATTGATTATTACGGACTGCAGTTTGGCCCGGAAAACCTGTTTTTGATACTGGACGGACATGATCAGCCTTTACCTGAACGGCATGGAAGCATAAATGTGCTGAGACTGCCCCACCGTAAATTCAGCAGGGCGCAGGGAGACCGTAACCGTGCAAGGCTGGTCTCACACCTTGCCAGGGCATTGTTTCACAGGTATGATATCATAATTGCCCATGATATTGATGAATTCCTGGTTGTTGACCCCAATCAGGATCAAACACTTGCTGCATACCTTCAGCGGCCGTTACGATCAGCCTCCCTCTCGGCCCTGGGGTTGGATGTGGGGCAGCATACCGGACTTGAACCGCCGATTGACCCTGAACGGCCTTTTCTGGAACAGAGAAGCTATGCACATGTATCGGCCAGGTACACCAAACCCGTTGTAGCTGCTATTCCGCTTACATGGGGCTCGGGATTTCACCGCGTCAAAGGGAGGAACTTCCATATCGATCCGAATTTGTTCCTGTTTCATTTTGGCATGGTTGATCATAATATCTCCATGAACAAAACCGGTGACCAGTCGCTTCTGAAAGCCGGCTGGTCAGGGCATCTTGACAGAAGGAACCAGCTCTTCGACCTGATCTCAAAAAAGACTGCCATTGATGGTGATGAGTTCTTCAGGACTGCGAGAAGGAGGCAGAGCCTTTTCCGGCCATTTTTTGCACTAAACAAACCGGGGATGTTAAGCGAAAAACCGGTCATTAAGATTCCTGAGAGGTTCAGGACAGTGCTGTAGTAATTTACCGTTTATGCCCCGGATGCATGCTGCGGCTTATGGCATACTGGCTGTTGCCCTTGTCAATGTTGCAGGAATGCCCGGATATGCCCTGTGTGTCGAAGAAAACTGTGAAGTATTTCACCGGCTTGAGATTATATTAAATGTTTTAGTAATTTTATCGTTCCTTATGATTCGTTTGCAGATAATTTCTTTAGTGGTTACAATTTTTGGTTGTTGCAGTCTCACTGCTCAAAGCCTGCGTGAAAGGATTAACAATGAGATCAGTGTTTTCTCAACTGTTGGCACTGAAAGGAATCAGGCTTTCTGGCTCACCCATAATCGTTTTGGGATGTTTGATGATGCCAGCGCCAATGCCCTGACAATGCTTTCCAGCGAACTGCGGGCCAGAGATGAAAAGATATTTGATATCGGAGGCGGCATTGATCTGGTGGCCAGGGCCTCGGAAGGATCGGCGATCTATCTGCACCAGGCATATGTTGAGGCCAAAGCCGGGTTTCTGTACTTCAGCGCCGGGCGGATGGTATCAACCCACGGCATCACTTTCGGTGAATTATCATCCGGCTCAATGGGAATAAGCCGTAACGCCATGCCTGTACCCAGGGTTTCGGCATACGTCCCCGATTTCCGGGAAGTGCCCTACTCTTTCGGGTGGCTGGAGTTCAAGGGGCACTTTGCCCATGGCTGGCTGGAGAAGGAAAGGTTTGCCAGTAACGCCTATTTCCATGACAAATCAGCTTATCTGCAAACCGGCGGCAATTCCGGGTTGAAATTGTATCTCGGACTTGTACATATGGCTATATGGGGAGGGGAATCGGAGAGACATGGCCCTCTTCCATCAGGTTTTTCTGATTTTATCAAGGTTGCTTTGGCAAAAGGTGGTGATGAAGATGCACCGACAGGTGACCAGTTAAACGCCCTGGGTTTTCATACCGGAGTATGGGACTGGGGTTTGAGGGCCGACATTGGCGAAACAGATCTGCATATCTACTACCAGCATATATTTACGGACCATTCGGGCCAGACCTATAAGAATAAGGCTGACGGGCTTTGGGGCCTGGGCATAAACAATCCGTTTTCCGGCAGTTATGTAACAGGCATTCTTTATGAGCTGTTATATACAAAACACCAGTCCGGTCCGGGCCTCCCGGACCCCGGTCCCCGCGACCACCCGCCATTCTGCGAAGAACCAAACTGTGGATTTCCCTACGGGGGGCGCGACAACTACTACAATAACGGTGTTTATCGCTCCGGGCACTCTTACCACGGGATGTCTTTCGGAACCCCGTTCTTTTTGACAGATTATCAGCTGAATAAGGCAGATCCCGGTGCCAGGACATACAGTTCGCAGTTTTTTGTCAGTAACAGGAATATTGCACACCATTTTGGCATTAACGGAAAAATTTCCGGGAATTTATCATACAGGCTGTTAACGTCGTATGTTCAGTATTTTGGCACCTATCAGGGATTAAACCTTGGTCAGACATGGGGTTATTACGATCCGGACAATGATCCTGAGGACTATTTTTTTAATCCTGCCCGGGAGCAATGGTATTTCATGCTCGAAACAAAGTGGGTGCCCGGGAGAACAGATAATCTGGAGTTTTCAGTTGCTTTAGCTGCCGATAAGGGAGACCTGTTCAATAGTATCGGTATTATGGCAGGAGCATCATGGAGCATCGGAGCAAGATGGTATTAAACCTGTACATTTACCGGTAGCAATATGCAGTATGTTGTCATATTACTCCTATACAGGCCTTGCGTAAATAATTCCCGGACTCAGGTCGTATGATTGAACGAGTTAACATATCAAGAAGATCAGTGCATTTTTGGATCTGCTATCTTGGCTTTTGCCTGCTTGTTATATCCCTGCCTGCTTCCCGCTTCATGTTAACCATCAGTCTGATGCTGCTTGCCGTGAACTGGCTGGCAGAGCCTGACTTAAGGGAGAGGATCAAGAAATACTTATCCAGTAAGCCCGCCATCGCTTTTACCCTGATATTTGGATTAAATGCTATTGGATTGCTGTGGTCGAAGGATCCCGGTTATGCAATTAACAATGATCTCCTGGTTAGATTGCCGTTACTTTTCATGCCCGCAATTATTGTGACATCACCAATGCCCGATATAAAACAAATCAGGTTACTCCTGATACTTTTTATTTCTTCGGTTGTAACTGTTTCATTTATCGGATTATCGGTAAGGATCTTTCAATCACCTGTTGATTTCCGGGATGCCTCTCCATTTGTGCCGGCCATATATTATAGCATGATGCTTCTTCTGGCCGCTTTTCAATTACCCTTGTTAATAAAACAGATCAGCGGCAACAGGATCTTGTATTTTATCTGCCTGGCCATTTCCGGCTGGTTGATCTTCTTCCTGTTTTATCTCAGGTCGTTGTCGGGGCTGGCATCTTTATCGGGTGTTTTATTATTCCTGCTGGTACTTATTATAAAGAGCCGCAGGAGTTTATTTCTGAAAATATCGGTTACATCTGTTGTTGTACTTCTTTCCGGTTTGGCACTATGGTTATCAGCAAGTATGTATAAACTGGCTCATCTTGAGGCTGAAAGAGATTTTCATGCATTACAGGAATACACTTTACAGGGGAACCGGTACTTCCATGATACTGCAAACATACTGAGAGAAAATGGTCATCTGGTCTATATCTACATAGCAGACGATGAGTTGGAAGATCTGTGGAATGAGAGAAGCGAACTGGAATATTACGGACATGATTTATCCAATAACTATTTGAGGCACACATTGTACAGATACATGTCGTCAAAAGGGCTCAGGAAAGACAAGCAGGGGTTCGTTAAACTTACAGACAGTGACATCCGGGCTGTTGAAAAAGGGACAACCAATCACCTGTACCTCAAATGGCCGGGAATGTTTATCAGGGTCCATCAAATGATGATGGGCGTCTATATTTATAAAAAGACCTCATATACAGACCCTGCCTGGAGCGTCCTGACCGAGAGGGTTGATCTCTGGAGGGCTTCGTGGCAGGCATTTCTTAAACACCCTTTACTGGGTTGGGGTACCGGAAGTGTATTGCACGCCGTGGAATATGGTCTGGAAAAAAATGATTCTGCGTTAACAGGGAAAAATATGAAACCCCATAATCAGTATATATACATTTTGCTCAACATGGGGTTGGCCGGGCTGGTCGTTACTATATTGTTGTATTCATTTATTATTAAAGAAACCGGAGTTTACAGAATATTTATATACAATGTGTTTTTAATAGTCTGTGTCATTAATTTCCTTGCCAACAACTCCCTGGAAAGCCAGGTCGGCCATAGTTTCTTTGTGTTTTTCACACTCTTTTACTGTTTTTATTATCCCCGTTATCATTGTTGATAAAATGATGATATCTTGAATAATGTTCAACTTCAGTTGTTCTTCAATATTTCTTTTCTTTGTAATGCCCGGCGGGATTATAGGCGGCTATACTGATAAGCGCCTGGGTATTATGGTTTAAGCAGCAGGGCGTCCCGGCATCAGACAGTTTAACAATTATTTAATATTATCCGGCACGGTATTTTGTCACCGTAGGTTAATTTTGTAATCTCTTTACAGAAATTCGTCAATATCCGTATAAATTATTTATTAACCCTTAAATCTTAACTATGAGAATAATGAGAAAACTGGCTGTTATGCTTGCATTTGCAGGTATTGCAGCCGCTTCCTTTTCGCAGGGTGTGACTACTGCGGCAATGAACGGCCGGGTTCTGGACGCCCAGGGGCAGCCGCTTCCCGGCGCCACAATAATGGCGGTTCATAACCCGACGGGTACAACCTACGGAACAACAACCAGGCTTGACGGCGGGTTTAACCTGGCCAACGTGCAGACAGGCGGTCCGTACACGCTGTCCGTAAGCTTTATCGGGTACCGGACCGAGGAGCTCACCGGCATCAGGCTCAGTCTTGGTGAGGACAGGAACTTTGCCTTCACACTTGTGGAAGATCATGTTGCACTTGAGGAGGTCCTTGTTACAGCAATGACCGACAGGACATTCAACTCGGGACGCTCGGGTACTGCCACCAACATCGATGCAGAAGCCATTGAGTCGGTGCCGACCATCTCAAGGAGCATCAACGACCTTACCCGCCTGACCCCGCAGAGCAGCGGTACCAGCTTTGCAGGCAGGGACAACAGGTTCAACAACTATACCATTGACGGTATAATATACAATAATAACTTCGGACTGGGTACGGCACAGTTTGCCGGCGCAAATCCCCTGAGCCTTGAGGCCATCGAAGAGGTCCAGGTCAACCTGGCTCCCTATGACGTTCGTCAGGGAGGCTTCTCGGGCGCAAACGTTAACGCCATTACCAGGAGGGGCGGTAACCAGTACAGGGGTTCTGTCTACACCTATTACAATGACGAAAGTTATCTTGGCACTCAGATCGGCGATATTGAACTGACAGCAGCCGAGGCATTTACCCGCATACTGGGTGCGTCGGTAAGCGGCCCGATCATAAGGGACAGGCTGTTTTTCTTTGTAAGCGTCGAGCAGGAGGCCGCTTCCAATCCCGGACTGCAGAAAGTGGCTGCTCGTCCCGGACTTGAGCCTGACGGACTCACCGTTTCAAGGGTCCCTGCCAGTGAGCTCGATTTTGTGCGTGAACAGATGAAGAACCTTTATGATTACAACACCGGCCCCTATGAAGGATATGATTTCGGTAACGAAGGCCTTCGTTTGAATGCCCGTATCGACTTCAACATTAACCGCAACAACAACCTGATGGTCAGGTTCAACCGCTATGAGGCTTTCAGGGACATTACCGTTAACGGAAACAGCCTCCGGTATAACCCCTCTGCACTCAGATACCGTAATACCAACAGATTTGGAATCGAGGCGATGAACTTCCGTAACAGCCACTACACGGTTGACAATAATGTTACCTCGATTGTAGGAGAGCTTAATACAATAATAAGCGCCAATATGGCAAACAACTTCAGGATAGGATTCAATATGGTTGAGGATCCCATCAGAAATGTCCCGGGAGGGCAGGTCTTCCCGTTCATAGAGGTGCTGGAGTTTGATGGCGATACACCGCTTTATTACATGACCATGGGTAATGAGCTGTTTACGGTTGGAAACCAGTTGGCAAACAATGTTTTCAATGTTACCAACAACTTTTCATATTACGCAGGAAGGCACAATTTCACCTTCGGGATGAATTTCGAGTACATGACCTTTGCTAATGCATTTAACCCCGTCCTGAACGGCCTTTACCGGTTTAACTCATATGAAAACTTTGTTGATGCTATAATCAACCAGGACCCCACTGTAAGGCCTGATCTTTTCCTGCAGGGGTATTCCTTCAAGGGGCCGGACGACATTCCTCTTGACGAGACCGCATTCGGACAGTTCGGCATCTATGCGCAGGACAGGTTTGAGGTCAACGACAGGCTTAACCTGACATTCGGCCTCAGGATCGATTTCCCGTTCTATCCGATCGACCTGCCCAGCAATCCCAACCTGGATGCCATGAACCTTACATTCACCAATCCAAGAACGGACGAGACGATAGTGCCTGACGTGAGCGTTCTGCCCCCGGCTCTTCCGCTGTGGTCGCCCCGTTTCGGGTTCAACTACGACGTGTTTGGCGACAGGAGCCTGCAGGTTCGCGGTGGCACAGGCATGTTCAGCGGTCGCGTACCGTTCGTTTGGATATCCAACCAGGTTAACAACAACGGGGTTACAAGAGGCGGATACGGGTTGACAGCCGACCAGTGGGGCGTTGGCGACAACCCCCAGTGGCAGGGTTTCCAGCCCGACGTGACCTACTACCGTCCCGATCCGGCCACCCTTGAAGCACAGGTCTCCAGGAACCTTGCCATCACCGACGAGAACTTCAAGCTTCCCCAGGTATGGCGTACAAACCTTGCGGCCGATATTGCCCTGCCGTATGAGCTGGTTGCAACAGTTGAGGGTATCTACTCACTTGACATAAACAGTCCACTTGCAGCCAATATTAACACAACTGCACCTACCGGCCGGTTGAACAATCCCTATCCCTACCCATACTGGGAAAGTTCAGATGCTTACTATGACAACAATGCGTTTACCGATGTTATACTTCTTACAAATATCAATGAAGGGTATTATGCATCGATAACCGGCGAGCTGTCGCGCAGTTTTGGTGAGTACGGCAATGCACGGGTAGCATACACCAGGAGTGTCTCCAAGGATTACGGACTGATTGGGGGCTCACAGGCGGCGTCACTATGGCCGGATGTTGTTGTGGATGACAGGAACAATCCTGAGATAGGGTTCTCCAGGTTTGACCAGCCAAACAGGCTTATCGCCCATTTTTCTCTGAATACCAGGGCCCTTGGCAACAGGCTCAACACCAATGTGTCGATCATCTATGACGGAGGCGAGAGGGGCCGCTACAGCTACACCTACTCGGGCAGGTTCAACGATGGTGCGGCACGCCTTATGTATATACCCAACTCGTTGCAGGACTCATACCTGGTCGACAGGGTTGAGGGCGGCGTGGTTACCCAGACCGCAGCACAGCAGTGGGCAATTCTTGATGAATTCATCAGCCAGGATCCCTACCTGAGCGCCAACCGGGGCAGCGTTGCAGAGCGTAACGGCGCCAAATTCCCCTGGCAGCACCGTTTCGACCTGCGCGTAGCCCAGGATTTCATGCTGCAGGCAGGCGCGAACAGGTATAAGCTCCAGGCATACCTCGACGTGCTGAACTTCGGCAACCTGATCAACTCCGAATGGGGTGTGGGAGAAACCAACGTGCAGAACAACCTGATGAACTTCCAGGGTGTTGATGCCAGCGGCAACGGTATTTTCACCATCAATACCATCCCTGGCACAGATGAATTCCCGACTACCACATACAGACCAATATATGCCCTGAGCCAGACATGGTCGGCTCAGATAGGATTGCGTCTTTCGTTCAACTAAAAGATAACGGACAGGTAAAAGTCCGTTACTCCAAAAGAGAGCCGGCTCCCCAGGGGGCCGGCTCTCTTTTGCAGGGTTGCCCACACCGACCGGCCCTGCAAATAAACACGTTCCCGATCCGTCATCCTGAAAGCTGCCTGGGTTATTTCCCCGGCCAGGTCCCTGGCCCGTCATCCGGCTCCCTCTGGTCAAGTCCCCTATCCTTGCCCCGGTTCCCCCTGGTCAAGTACCCGGACACCCCCCCTGGCCCGTCATCCGGCTCCCTCTGGCCAAGCTTCCGGCCAGATCCCTGTCCCGCCAACCTGTCGCCCACATGAGAATGGTTGTTATATTACCTGTTTTAGTCCCCTGTTCGCACCTTTTATCCATGAATTTCATTGGCAGTGACGGCATTTATTGAAATCCTTTTAAATAACAACAGGCGTTTATCATTGCCAGCGGTTGTTTTGTCCAACCCGCTCATACATTCATAAAAATAGTGTTACCCTGATGGCCCATGTATCATTTTTTTGACAACATGCCTCTGTTTCAGAGGCCAGCGAAATTCGTTAATAACCAGCAGGTATTTGTTAATAAATTGGAAAGGGGAATTGGCAATAAAGTAAGAGGCAATATTTAATTTTGGTAGCCCGTGCCAGTGTCATCTGGTTTTTTCAATATAATCACATTAAAATCTTCCAATATATGCAGGCCAAGGATACTTCAGTTCAGAAAAAGACCGGCGTTGCCCCGGCACCGGCAAAGGAAAAGGATGCTGTTCAGCCGGGCAGCTACACATATGATGAGGCTTTCAAACACTCACTTGAATATTTCAAAGGAGATGAGCTCGCAGCACGGGTATGGGTGAACAAGTATTCGCTGAAGGATTCTCACGGTAACCTCTATGAACTGACCCCTGACGATATGCATCGCAGGCTTGCCCGGGAGATCGCCAGGATCGAGAAGAAATACCCGAATCCCATGACCGAGGAGGACATATATCAGCTTATGAAGGATTTCAGGTACATTGTGCCCCAGGGCGGGCCTATGACGGGCATTGGCAACGATTTTCAGATAGCTTCCCTTTCGAACTGCTTTGTGATAGGCAGCGATTCAGGGGCCGACTCCTATGGCGGGATAATGAAAGTTGACCAGGAACAGGTGCAGCTTATGAAAAGACGGGGAGGGGTTGGTCATGACCTTTCACATGTCAGGCCCTCGGGAAGCCCGGTACTTAATTCGGCGCTTACATCCACCGGTGTAGTGCCTTTTATGGAAAGGTATTCCAACTCTACCAGGGAGGTAGCCCAGGACGGACGAAGGGGCGCTCTTATGCTTACCATTTCAATAAAGCATCCTGATGCCGAAAAATTCATCGACGCCAAGCTGAAGGCCGGAAAGGTGACCGGCGCAAATGTCTCGGTCAAGATTGATGATGAGTTTATGAAGGCTGTAACGGAGAATAAGCCATATATTCAGCAGTTTCCCGTTCACTCCGACAATCCTGTGATAAGGAAGGAGATAGATGCAGGCAAGCTATGGAAAAAGATTGTTCACAATGCCTGGAAGTCCGCCGAGCCCGGCATTCTTTTCTGGGATACAGTTACCCGCGAATCGGTGCCCGATTCCTATGCAGATATGGGGTACCGGACTGTCTCGACAAATCCCTGCGGGGAGATACCCCTTTGTCCCTATGACAGTTGCCGGCTGCTTGCCGTGAACCTTTACAGCTATGTGGATGAGCCTTTCACAGAGAATGCCAAATTTGACTTCGACAAGTTCAGGGTCCATATAGGATACGCCCAACGCATAATGGATGATATAATCGACCTGGAGCTCGAAAAGATTGACAAGATACTCGACAAGATAGTCAGGGATCCCGAAGATGACGAGATAAAGCGCGTTGAACGCAAGCTCTGGGAGAACATCAAGATCAAGGCCGGGGAAGGAAGACGGACCGGAGTAGGCATAACTGCAGAGGGAGATATGCTTGCCGCACTCGGACTGACCTACGGCACTGAAAATGCAACAGACTTTTCAACCGAGATACACAAGACGGTTGCACTGGAGGCATACAGGTCGTCGGTGAACATGGCAAGGGAGAGAGGGCCGTTCACCATATACGATGCCCAGCGTGAAAAAAGCAATCCCTTCATAAACCGGCTAAAGGCAGAGGATGAGCAGTTGCACCGCGACATGGTGAGATACGGCAGGAGGAACATTGCCCTGCTCACTATTGCGCCCACCGGTACCACAAGCCTTATGACCCAGACCACTTCAGGTATTGAGCCGGTGTTTATGCCTGTTTACAAGCGCCGCAGGAAGGTGAATCCCAACGACCAAAATGTGACGGTAACCTTTGAGGATGAGGTTGGTGATTCGTGGGAGGAGTACAATGTGTTCCATCACAAGTTTATCACCTGGCTGGAGGTCAATGGTTATGACGTTGAAAAGGTAAAGGAGTATGATGATGAGGAGATAGATAAAGTCGTCGAGAAGTCACCTTATTACAAGGCTACATCAAACGATGTGGACTGGCTCAGTAAGGTAAGGATGCAGGGCGCCATACAGAAATGGGTTGACCACTCAATCAGTGTGACAATTAACCTCCCGGCCAAAGCCAGGGAGGACCTTGTTGGCAAGCTTTATGTTACTGCATGGGAAAGCGGGTGCAAGGGAGCAACCGTTTACCGCGACGGCTCACGTTCGGGTGTGCTCCTGTCGGGGAAAAAAGAGAAGGAGGGCACAGTGCCGAAAAAAAGGCCCGAAGTGCTTGAAGCCGATGTGGTCAGGTTCATGAACAGCGATGAGAAGTGGATCGCTTTCGTCGGTAAGCTTGACGGAAAGCCGTATGAGATCTTTACGGGTAAGGAGGACGGCGATGTGCTGCCTATTCCCAAAACCGTGAACAAAGGTTTCATTATTAAGGTCAGGCAACCTGACAGCACCAAGAGATACGATTTCAGGTATGTCGACAGGTACGGGTACGGGACAACATTCGAAGGGCTCTCAAGGACTTTTGACACCGAATTCTGGAACTATGCCAGGCTGATATCAGGGGTGCTGCGTCACGGCATGCCTATACCCGATGTGGTAAACCTGGTATCGTCGCTGAGGCTGGACAGCGAGAATATAAACACATGGAAGAACGGCGTTGAACGCACACTGCGAAAGTACATACCCGACGGTACTAAGCCAAAAAAGGGAACAATATGTCCGGCCTGCAATTCTGAAAACCTTATGTTCCAGGAGGGATGCCTTACATGCAAGGATTGCGGCAACTCCAAATGCGGTTAGGGAGCGCGGGCAAACGCGCCGCAGTTTTACAACTTAGCTTTAAGTGTGTACAAATAACGGATCCCGGCTCATAGATAAGCCGGGATCCGTTTATGGTGATGGAGCTATCCGCAACGCCGGTATCATCGGCGGTTCAACTGATCACCCCGAGCTCACGTCCGATCCTGGTAAATGCATCAACGCACTTGTCAAGATGCCCGGTCTCATGGGCAGCGGAGACCTGCACCCTGATCCTTGCCTGCTCTTTGGGAACAACAGGATAGTAGAACCCGATCACGTATATCCCTTCATCAAGCAGCTTTGCGGCAAAATCCTGTGACAGTTTTGCATCGTACAGCATTACTGCAATGATGGCCGATTGTGTTGGCTTGATGTCAAAACCTGCAGCCTTCATCCTGTCCATGAAGTATTTTGTATTCCTGTGCAGCTTGTTCTGGAGCTCATGCGTCTCTGCCATCATATCGAACATTTTGATCCCCGCATTCACCACTGAAGGAGGCAGTGAGTTTGAGAAGAGATAGGGCCTTGACCGTTGTCGCAGTATCTCGATAATTTCCTTCCTGCCCGTTGTAAAGCCACCAATGGCACCGCCGAATGCCTTGCCGAGAGTACCTGTAATGATATCAACCTTTCCCCGTATATCGAAAAGCTCGGTAACGCCTCTGCCTGTCTCGCCAACCACACCTGCAGAGTGACATTCGTCAACCATTACCAGTGCATCGTATTTCTCTGCCAGCTCCACTATCCTGTCCATTGGTGCAACATTGCCGTCCATGGAGAATACTCCGTCGGTGACGATAATCCGAAAACGCTGGCTTTGCGCCTCTTTAAGCTTTTCTTCAAGGTCTGCCATATCGGCGTTATTGTAGCGGTACCGTTGTGCCTTGCAAAGTCTGACACCATCAATGATCGATGCATGATTAAGCGAATCTGATATGATTGCATCCTCATGGGTCAGAAGCGGCTCAAAAACACCACCGTTTGCGTCAAAGCAGGCGGCATATAGAATGGTGTCTTCAGTCCCGAAAAACCCGGCAATCTTTTCTTCCAGGGTCTTGTGGAGGTCCTGGGTACCGCAGATAAACCTTACCGAAGACATGCCGAAACCCCTAGAATCCATGCCTTCCCTGGCCGCCCTGATCAATTCGGGATGGTTTGATAGTCCGAGATAATTATTGGCACAGAAGTTAAGCACCTTCTTACCGCCCTCGACCGTGATCTCAGCATCCTGAGCTGATACAATGATTCTCTCCTTTTTAAAGAGTCCGGCAGACTCGATGCTCTCCAGTTCTTTCTCGAGATGTTCCTTTATTTTTCCGTACATAATTGTTTTTTATTGGTGATACACAAAGATAGATTTTTTCGGACTCATATCGCATCTTACCTTTTATGTTGAAAAGCAGTGCATGGAACCGGCGGCAGAAAGGCCTGCGGCGTGTGGCCCCGGCATCTCTTTATGTTGAAAAACCGGGCATGTAAGCGGCGGCAGAATGGCCAGTGGCATGTGGCCCCGGCATCTCTTTATGTTGAAAAACAGTGCGCACAAATGAAAAAAATCAAGGATATTGACAATGATTTTGTATTTATTTGTAGTATAACAAATCATAAAATACCTGAACAGATGAGTAAAATACTGGTAATAGGCTCGGCCGGACAGATAGGCTCGGAACTGACACTGCTGTTGCGCGACATGTATGGCGGTTCAAACGTAGTAGCAGGAATACGCAAGACAAAACCTTCGGATAAGCTTTCTGAAACAGGACCCTGCGAGGTGGTAGATGCGCTCGACACTGAAGGGCTTGCTTCAGTGGTAAATAAATACAGGATTGATACGATAATTAACATGGCTGCCATACTATCAGCCACCGGTGAGAATAATCCGATGCTGGCCTGGGACGTCAATATGAACGGCCTTATCAATGTACTGGAGATTGCCCGGGAGCTCAAGATGAAGCAGGTGCTCGTTCCAAGCTCGATAGCTGTCTTCGGACCATCAACTCCCGCTGACAACACACCGCAGGAGACGGTACTGAAGCCCACTACCATGTATGGTGTTACAAAAGTGGCCGGCGAATTGCTTGGAGATTATTATGTAAAGCGTTACGGTCTTGATGTCAGGGGTCTCCGTTACCCCGGTATCATCAGCCACGAAACACTGCCCGGCGGGGGAACCACCGATTATGCCGTGGCAATCTATTATGAAGCTGTAAAGAACAACAGGTACACCTGCTTTGTCAAAGAGGATACACGACTGCCGATGATGTACATGCCCGACTGTCTCAAGGCGACCATAGACCTTATGCAGGCCGATTTCAGCAAGCTCAGGCACCACTGCGACTTCAACGTTGGCGCGATGAGCTTCAGTGCGGGTGAACTGGCCGCTTCGGTCAAAAAACAGATGCCCGGTTTCGAGATCAGCTATGAGCCCGACAGCCGGCAGGATATTGCAGATTCCTGGCCAAATTCGGTCGACGATTCGGCAGCCCGCGAGGAGTGGGGATGGCAGCCTGAATATGACCTTGATGCCATGACCGCGGATATGCTGCGCGCCATAAAGGAGAAGCATGATAAAGGCTTGATCTGAAACCGTTAAGCAGACCTGCATAATCGATATCCGGGGCCTCCGCTATTTTTTGTATTTTTACATCTTAAGTGTAACTGAACCCTCATGTTGATACTTCGGGGCTATGTCCCGGAGCGGTTCATTATAAAAAAGGAATCCCATGGCTGATACCGGAGCAGCGAAAGCTGACATAACAGGCACCGTAAGAGTGCGTTTTGCACCAAGTCCCACCGGCCCCCTTCATATAGGCGGTGTGCGGACGGCGCTATTCAATTACCTTTTTGCCCGCCGGCACAATGGCACCTTCATTTTGAGGATAGAAGACACCGATCAGCAGCGCTACGTTGACGGAGCAGAGAGCTATATAGTCGATGCCCTGAGGTGGTGCGGCATGGAGCCTGACGAGGGAGTGCCTGCAGGAGGGCCCCATGCACCTTACAGGCAGAGCGAGCGAAAGGATATCTACGGCAGCTATGCAATGGGGCTTGTAAAGAGCGGAAATGCCTACATCGCTTTCGACACGCCCGAAGAGCTTGATCATCTTCGACAGGAAAAGGAGAAGAACGGAGAGGTTTTCCAGTATGACCATACGGTGAGGAACACTCTCAGAAACTCACTGGTGCTTCCGCCCGGGAAGGTGCAGGAGCTAAAAGACAAAGGAGTGCCCTGGGTCGTCAGGTTTTTGATGCCGGAGAACCGGGAAGTGGTCATCAGTGACATCATCAGGGGCGAAGTGCGGGTAAACACAAGCACACTTGACGACAAGGTACTATTTAAGGCAGACGGCATGCCGACATACCATCTTGCCAACGTGGCCGACGACTACCTGATGGAGATAACCCATGTGATCAGGGGTGAGGAGTGGCTGCCGTCATTGCCGCTGCACGTGCTGCTTTATGAAGCCTTCGGATGGGCAGAGAGAATGCCTCAGTTTGCCCACCTGCCGCTCCTGCTTAAGCCCGGGGGCAAGGGCAAGCTGAGCAAGAGGGATGGCGACCGGCTCGGCTTCCCTGTGTTCCCGCTGCGCTGGAAGGATCCCGTTACCGGGGAAGTGTCCGAAGGTTACCGGGAGGCAGGTTATTTCCCTGAGGCATTTGTCAACCTCCTGGCCCTGCTCGGATGGAATTCGGGGACTGAACAGGAGATTTTCACCATGGAGGAGATGATTAGCCAGTTCTCCCTGGAGAAGGTCCATAAGGCAGGCGCCCGCTTCGACCCTGAAAAAGCCCGTTGGTTCAACCACCAGTACCTGCAGAATGCCGGTCCCGGCAGGGTGGCCGGAGAATTCATGAAAATATTGCAGGAAAAAGGCCATTCGCCCGACCCTGAACGTACCGGACAGATATGCAGCCTGGTGCGTGAGAGGGCTGACTTTGTACATGAGATATGGGATCAGGCATCATTTTTCTTTGAGAGGCCTGCCGTGTATGATGAGAAGCTGGTGAAGAAAAAGTGGAAGGAGGATACACCCATGCTGCTCCGTAAGGTATCTGATCTGCTCAGTGAGGTCGAGCCGTTTGATGCCGGGAGTATCTCGGCAACGGTCAAGGGATACCTGGAAAAGGAGGGTATAGGCATGGGTAACGTGATGATCCCGGCACGTCTTGCGCTCGTGGGCGAGGGCAAGGGCCCTGACCTGTTCATGATAATGGAACTGCTGGGCCGTGATGAAACAATTGAACGGATCGGGCTTGCTGTCGAAGCGCTATCAGCCTGAGTACCGTGATACCGGATGACGTTTGCAATACCTGGCCACTGAGTTCAGGTATAACAGGATAATCATGCTGGAGGCACGCTATTACAAAACCGGTGCCGGCAACAAGGTGACATGCCTGCTATGCCCGCATTCCTGTTCGATGGAAGAGGGCGCCGGCGGTAAATGCAGGGTACGGATCAACAATGGCGGCCGGCTGCTGACGGCTGCCTACGGCTATCCCGTATCCATGGCTGCAGATCCCATTGAGAAAAAGCCCCTCTACCATTTCTTCCCCGGAAGGGATATTCTCTCGATCGGGACGGCGGGGTGCAATTTCAATTGCATCTTCTGCCAGAACCATACAATTTCCCAGGCCTCTGTTGACGACATACCCCGGCTGGAGTATACCGCTCCGTTGCAGGTAGCGGAAAGAGCCCGGAAACTGCCCGGGAATGTCGGTATTGCCTTTACGTACAATGAGCCGGTGGTGTGGTACGAGTATATGTATGATATTGCTGTAAAGGCAAGGGAGCGGGGACTGAAGAACGTTGTTGTGAGCAACGGTTATATCAACAGCCGGCCCCTCGGCGAACTGCTGGAAGTTACAGATGCCTTCAATATTGACCTTAAATCGTTCAGCGATGTTTTTTACAGGAAGGTGGCGGGCGGATCCCTTGCACCGGTTAAGTCAGCCCTGCAAGCAATAAGAAAGAGGGGCCTGCACCTTGAGATCACCCACCTTGTTGTTACCGGCCTGAATGATGATGAGAAAATGTTCCGGGAAATGACACGATGGATAGCAGGTGAGCTGGGAACCGATACCGTGCTTCATATCTCCAGGTATTTCCCCTCATGGCGCTGTGATGCCCCGGCAACCCCGCTGACCGTGATGGAGAAGTTTTACGGGATCGCTGCCGGGGCCCTTGATTATGTTTACACCGGGAACATGCCGGCTTTGCAGGGAAGCTCCGATACAAGGTGTGCAGGCTGCGGCACGGTAGTGATCAGGCGTAGCGGGTACAGTACCGATGCTGCCGGGATCGATCCAAATGGGAATTGCCGGAAATGCGGGACAAAGGTCGTTGTTGCCGGGTAACGGGCCCCGGCTCGCAGGCCCCGGCCGGCAGGTCCTGGTTGACGGGCCCGGACTCAGGGGTTTCGGCCGATCTGCCCCGGCCGATCTGCCCCGGCTGACCAACTCCGGTCGGCAGGCCCCGGCCGACCAACTCCGGTTGGCAGGCCCCGTGTGACCAACTCCGGCCGGCAGGCTGATGCAGAATGTCCGGGCCGGCATTATACCCGGATCAACCGGCATGATGCCAGAGTGCGACAGACCCGGTGGCTGTTGTCAGTTGGGAATGATTTCGCTAACTTGCACTGACGGTACCGGTTTTAACAAGACAATACCATTACCCTCAATGGCCGCAGATAAAACAAATACAAGGCCTCCCGGTGTTGCCGGCATGTTCTACCCCTCAGGCAGGGATGAGGTTGGCAGGCTGCTTGACCTTTTTCTGAAAGAGGAGGAGCCGGATATTGACAAAAACCCGGTGCCCGGAGCAGTGCTGGGCGGCATAGTGCCACATGCCGGTATTGAATATTGCGGCAGGCAGGCTGTCCATTTCTTTGAAACGGCACGGAACAATCTTTTCATTGCCGAAACGGTTGTCATTGTGAATCCTAATCATTACGGACTGGGCCCGCCCATATCGGTTGATGACCACCAGTACTGGGAGGTGCCGAACGGGACGGCAGAGACTGACCTGGAGCTTGCCGCAGAGATGAAGCTGCCCTTCTCAAAGGCCGCCCAGCGCAGGGAGCACTCTGCCGAGGTGATAGTGCCATACATAAAGCATTTTTTTCCCGGTAAGACAAGGATTGTCTGCCTGAATATGCTTGACCAGGACCATGATGCCGCGGTTGAGGCTGCCGGAAGGATCCATACCGCCGTAAGGAGGACCGGGAGGAGAGTGCTGCTGATAGCCTCTTCCGATTTTTCCCATTTTGTGTCGCGTTCTGAAGCAAGGGATAAGGACGACATATTACTGAAGGCAATTCTAAACAAAGACAGCAGTGGGGTATTTGAGAAAGCTGCCAGGCATGATCTTTCCGTTTGCGGGTGCGGCCCCATAATGACGCTGATGGAATACTCGGATATTGTTGAACCTGATTACAAGGTGAGAGTACTGAGCAGGGGCGACTCCGGCCCGGCCGGAGACACCTCGGGTGTGGTAAGCTATGTCTCGGTGCTGTTTTACATATAGCAGGTTTGATTACTTTCCGCAGCCGGCGCGGTCACGTAGCCGGCGCGGTCACGTAGCCGGCGCAGTCACGCAGCCAGTTCCATCCTGCAGCAGACATCATCCGGCAGCATGCACCATCCTGCAGTCAATGCTGCACGGCAGCCGGCAAGGTAAGGCATATCGGGGGAGCCCCGGCACTTTTTACCGTGGTGCACCCTTATGGCCTATCCTCGCCCAGGCATCGCGCAGGGTAACCGTACGGTTAAAGATCATCCTGCCGGGCGCAGAGCCGGGATCGACGCAGAAATAGCCCAGCCGCTCGAACTGGAACTTATCGAGGGCGCCGGCACCTTCAAATCCCGATGAGATGTATCCTTTGGTAACCTTGAGCGATTCAGGGTTGAGGTTTGATTTGAAATCCTGCCCCTCTTCAGCATCGTCAGGGTTCTCTTTCATGAAAAGCCTGTCGAACAGCCTCACCTCCACCTCCTGTGCATGTGGCCGCGAAACCCAGTGTATGGTGCTTTTTACCTTGCGGTTGGCATCGGGCATGCCGCTTCTGGTCAGCGGGTCATAGGTGCAATGCAGTTCGCTTATTTCGCCGGCATCGTTTTTCACAACCTTTTCGCACTTTATTATATAGGCGTATTTAAGCCTCACCTCCCTGCCCGGTCCCAGCCTGAAAAACTTTTTCGGCGGGTCCTCCATGAAATCATCCCTTTCGATCAGTATCTCGCGCGAGAAGGGGACCTTCCTTTTGCCCAGCTCCGGCATCTCGGGGTTAATCACGGCCTCCACCTCTTCTGTTTCCCCTTCGGGGTAATTGGTAATAATAATCTTAAGGGGGTTTAGGACCGCCATTACGCGGGTTGCCTTTTTGTTCAGGTCCTCGCGCACGCTATGCTCCAGCAGCGCCACATCAATAACGTTGTCGCGCTTGGCAACCCCTATGCGGTCGGCAAAGTACCTGATCGACCCCGGGGTATAGCCCCTCCGGCGCAGCCCGCTTATTGTCGGCATCCGCGGGTCATCCCAGCCCGATACATGCCCCTCTTTCACCAGTTGCAGCAGCTTGCGCTTGCTCATGATCGTATAGCTGAGGTTGAGCCTGGCGAATTCAATCTGACGGCTCGGGAAGATCTCCAGCTCCTGGATGAACCAGTCATACAGAGGCCTGTGAACCTCAAATTCAAGCGTGCAGATGGAATGCGTGATGCCCTCGATGGAGTCGCTCTGCCCGTGTGCGTAGTCGTAGGTTGGGTAGATGCACCATCTGTTTCCCGTTCTGTGATGCGGCGCATGAATGATCCTGTAAAGGACCGGGTCGCGCATGTGCATGTTGGGCGATGCCATGTCGATCTTTGCCCTGAGCACCTTTTCACCGTTTGCAAACTCTCCTGCACGCATGCGCCTGAAGAGATCAAGGTTCTCTTCAGCACTGCGGCTCCTGTAAGGGCTATCAGTACCCGGCCTGGTCGGCCCTCCCCGTTGCACGCTTATCTCGGCGGCACTGAGGTCGCAGACGTACGCCTTACCCTTCATCACAAGCTTCTCTGCCCATTCATACAGTTGCTCGAAATAGTCGGAGGCGTAGTACAGCCGGTCTTCCCAGTCGTAACCCAGCCACCTTACATCCTCCATGATGGAGTCAACATATTCAACTTCCTCCGTAAGGGGATTGGTATCGTCAAACCGCAGGTTATAGTATCCGTTATACTTTTCGGCGAGCCCGTAATTGAGGCAGATTGACTTGGCGTGCCCGATATGCAGGTAACCGTTAGGCTCGGGCGGGAACCGGGTGTGTACCCTTCCTTCGTTCTTGCCGTTGCGTATATCCTCTTCAATTATCTGCTCTATGAAATTGAGGGAGCGTCCTTCCTCTTTTTTCCCCTTATCGGGGAAACTGTTCTGTGCCATTCTTCATATTTTTAGTGCACCAGTCCCGGTTCTCTCCTGTCAGCCAAACCGGCGACAGCTGGTATTCCCGTCACAGCTTGCCAGAGAAGGTTGCGGCCGTTGTGCCGGGGTTCCTGTTTTGTCGCGATCAGAGGTTACAAAAGTAAAAGTAATTAATAAATACTGCAGGCGGCCGGCGGCTTTTTTTTCATACCCGGCATATTTACGGAAGGAATTGCTATTTTTGGCGCAAAACTCTGAGGAATGGGAATTATCAGGATAGAGAACATGGAATTCCATGCTTACCACGGATGTTACCGGGAAGAGAGAATGACAGGCAACAGGTTCCTGGTTGACCTTGAAATATCGACCCGCCTCGATAGTGCTGCCGCAACAGATGATCTGGCCGACACCCTTGACTACCAGCTCGCGTATGAAAAAGTGAAGGAGCAGATGGAAATACCCGGACACCTGCTTGAAAATGTGGCAGGGCGTATCCTTGACAGCCTCTATGCCAGTGTGACCGGTATAGCAAAAGCGACCGTAAAGGTCTCAAA